>NZ_VTDF01000005.1:0-305820 GCF_052824995.1 Acinetobacter sp. 1124_18A
GAAAGATGATCCAACTTCACCAATTTATGGCATGCCGATTCTTGAAGCACATAAAGCGCGTACGATCATGGTGATTAAGCGTTCTATGGCAACAGGTTATGCAGGTCTGGACAACGATTTGTTCTATAACGAAAAAACAATGATGATCTTTGGTGATGCGAAGAAAGTTGTGGAAGATATGACTAAAGCAATCAATGGTGGCGGTCATTAAGGGGCTTAATAAAGTTAGTTTTGTAAATTGTGTCCTAGATAGTTAGGTATTCTAGTTTAGTTTTAGGAATGCTATTTTACTTTAAGTCCTTAATTTAAAAAATTTTATGTTGTTTATATTAAGGCACTAAGGCGCATTTAAGAAAAAGCAAGCTTCTTTAGTAAGTCTTTTCTACGCTAACGATAGTTATTCTGATGTTCACGTTGTATTTTGATGAGTGTTCTGCTGATTTATGAATTAACTAATCAGATAACTGAGAAAGATTTATCTTCTATTTAGGAAGTTAGTCAGGTAGAGAATTGCTCTCTGCCTGGTGACAGATCTATTTAAAGTATCAACTATATTTTAAATTGTTTATCGCATAACATTAATAGGACTCCCACCTAATAAGGCAGGAGTCTGAGATTATGTAGTTTAATCTGCTAAGCATTACAGAAATTAGCCCAATCCTCCATTAATCCTTTACGTTTTTCAAGATAAGTTCCACGTAAATATGCGGCTTCTACTTCGTCAGGTAGCTTATGTGCTAATACATGCTCACAGACCTCACGCGGGTAATCTGTTTTATCTGCTGACCAATCACGGAAAGTTGAACGGAAGCCATGTGTCGTGATCACTCGATTTTGCTTAGGATCAATATAGCCAATACCATCTTCTTTTAATTTCTTGTCATGCATTCGTTTAATTAAGGTTGTTAAAGACATATCGGATAGCATCCCGCCGCGTGGAGCAGGGAAAATAAAGTCATCTGGTTGAGGATGATTTTCTTGATAAAGTAGTTCAAGCAATCTAATTGCTGCTTGTGATAAAGGAACTCGATGTTCTTTATCTGCTTTCATTCGTTCTTTAGGAATAATCCAGATTTTATTTTTAAAGTCGATTTCTTTCCATAATGCACCAAATACCTCACCTGAGCGACAAGCCGTTAATATGGCAAATTCTAATGCTTTGGGAGAAATTCCAATTCGATGTCTCAAGTCATGAATGAAAGCAGCCACTTGCATATACGGTAATGAAGGATGAGGTCTGGACTCTTGTTTTAGATTACCAAGAATGGGTTCTAAATTACCTTTCCATGCTGCAGGATTATCACCAACAAAATACTCCATAGCCTTAGCATAATCGAAAATAGTTTCTATTCGACCACGAACCCGTTTTGCAGTTTCATGTATTTCTATCCAGATAGGCTCAAGTGCTGCAACAATATCCGTTTTAGTAATAGAGCCAATCACCCGATCACCAATAACAGGATAGATATAGGTTTCTAGAGTAGATGACCACTGTGCAATATGTTTTTCATTTTTCAGCTCACGTGTTTTCTTCTCAATTACAATCTTGGCGCATTCACGGAAAGTTTTTTCACGCTGCTCTTTAAGAAGTAAAGCCTCGCGTTGTTCCTGTTTATGCCGAATAGGATCTACTCCATTTCGGATTTGTAATCTTAATTCAGTAGCTTTTGCTCGTGCTTCAGCTAAAGAAACTTCAGGGTAGGGACCAAGACCAATATCATGGCGATGTGGTTTTAGCTTTCCATTTTCACCAAAGTGCTTTCCAAAAGTAGCGCGTAGAATCCATACACGAGAATTACCTTCAACATTCAAACATAAGCCATCAACACCCCCTACAGAATGTCGTCCAGTCTCTTTAATTTTTGATACACTGAGTGCTGAAAGCTCTTTAGATTTTTTTGGCATCTAACCTGTTACCCCACAACCTACCCCTCAAAGAATATTGGAAAGAGCTAGATTTTGCAATACTGTATTGGATTGGTTTTGTTTTAATATATTGAATTATATAATTATTATTTATTTTATTGGACTGTATAAGACTGTTGTTAGACGGACACCGCTTCCGCCAAATTCGAAAAGCCCCTGTTAATAGCAGGGGCTTTTTTTATGTCTATATTTTCAATATTGATTAAATATAAATTGGTCAATATAAAACTTGAATATGACTCTCTTCAGCAAATAGTTCTCTTTAATGAATCTGTAATTGTTAGAAGAAAGATTGAAAGAAAAACTTCGTTCTACTTATGAGTGATTCACTAGATTATTTTGAACAATGAAATTATCTATATGTAGTTAATGTAAGGGAAGAATGGCTAATGATGGATTAATGAATAATCGGATGATTTGTAATCTTTGTATTGTTAAAAAATTAATATTATAAGTAACTGCATTCATCATGTTTTTAGCAGAATTTTTTAGTTTTATTTAATGATTGTGTGATTTTAAGTCTATTAGTATCGAAAGAAATTTTAAAGAATTGATAATATGAATTTTATTTATTAGCAAAGAGTTTATAAAAGTTAGGTAAATTTTATTTTTCCGAATTATAAAATATGCAGAGATTTGCCAATGCAACCAATAAATCTCAAATGTTATATTTGTTTTACACTCTAGATTATTGGTTTATTTAAACTTTGTCATATTTATTAAAAGATAGAACTATGTTGATGTAAAAAGACTTGATTAAAAATCTGCTTTATAACTTTTATAGACTTATTTAATCCTTAATGTTGTGAAGTTTTTACCTCCATGATCTAAAAGAGTTTTTAGAAGCAATATTATATTCAAAATGGTTATTTGCTTTAAATGTATGTAGTAACTATTTAGCTGTCAAAAATATGTAAGTAATAGGATAAAAATGTTAGAAACTGATGTTTTAATTGTTGGAAGTGGTCCAGCTGGTTCTTCTGCTGCACTTATGTTAAGTAGTTATGGAATTAGAAATATCATAATAACTAAATATAGATGGCTGGCAAACAGTCCTCGTGCTCATTATATCAGTCAAAGAACTATGGAAATTGTTCGAGATTTAGGGATCTCTGATGAAGTAATCGCAAAAGCAGCACCAAAAGAAGTTATGGGAGATGTTGTTTATTGCACATCTTTAACGGGTGATGAAATTGGACGCTTTCCTTATGGAATGAATCATCCAGAAAGAATGTCAGAATATGCTAAAGCGAGTCCCTGTGAACAGTGTGATCTTCCTCAACACCTATTTGAACCTATTTTATTTTCAAATGCAGCATCACGAGGGAGTCATCCAAGATTTGATACGGAATACTTATCTCATGTACAAGACGAGGATGGTGTAACAGTCACTGTTTTAGATAGATTAACTAAACAAACATACTTAATTCGTTGTAAGTATTTAATCGGAGCTGATGGGTCGAGCAGCAAAGTTGTAAAAGATTTAGATTTACCTATGGCAGGTAAAATGGGGAAAAATGGCAGTATCAGTATTATTTTTAAAGCCGATTTAACCAAATACGTCTCGCATCGACCTGGATACCTGTGGTGGATTATACAACCTGGAGCAAACATTGGCGGGATTGGGCTAGGGTTGCTGCGTATGGTTAGACCTTGGAATGAGTGGCAGATTGTTTGGGGATACGATATTGAAAAGGAAGAACCCTCTCTTACTGATGATGAAGCGATTGCAATTTGCAAACAGCTTATTGGCGATAACGACATTGAAATAAGCATAAGTAGCAAGTCGTTATGGACAGTAAATGAAATGTATGCAGAGCAATATTCGAAAGGTCGAGTTTTCTGCATTGGTGATGCTGTCCATCGTCATCCACCTTCGAATGGACTAGGTTCAAACTCATCTATACAAGACGCTTATAACTTATGTTGGAAATTAGCATTTGTATTAAATGACAAAGCGGGTAGTGGTTTATTAGACAGTTTTAATGATGAAAGAGCACCTGTTGGTGAGCGAATTGTTAAACGAGCAAATCAAAGTGTTAGAGAGTTCTCTACAATATTTTCTGCTTTAGAATTAGATGGAAAGTACAGTACAGAGACGATGCAAGGAAGCATAAATGCCTTAAGCGAAGGTAATGAAAAAGGTGCTGTTAAACGCCGTGATTTAAGATCTGCAATTGAATATAAAGCTTATGAATTTGCTGCCTTAGGCGTAGAAACTAACGTACGGTATCATTCATCTGCAATTATTGGAGCAGAGTCTGCTATTGAAAATAGAATAGATTCTAGTAGAGATGAAGATCTTCATTATTATCCCTCATTTACCTCTGGTCATAAACTCCCTCATACATGGCTAGTCAAAAATCATAAAAAAATATCAACTTTAGACTTAATCGGAAATGGAAAGTTTACGCTGTTCTGTTGGTTACAAGGCGATAAATGGAAACTTGCTGTAGACAACCTGAATAAACAGCTTAACTTGGATATTAACGTTATACAGGTAGGTCCAAAAAGAGACGTTGAAGACTCTTATGGAGAACTTTCTCGCTCTTGGGGTAATGATGAAAATGCTTGCATAATGATCAGACCAGACGGCTATATTGCTTGGCAAAGCAATAAAGTTGAATCGGCGGACAATGAATTGCACAAAGCCATGTCATCAATACTTAGTTTGAATTAGGATTTCACTGCTTCAGCCAAATTCGAAAAGCCCCTGTTAAAAGCAGGGGCTTTTTTTATGTGAATGTTTTTAGTGCTTAGCAACTCATATGGAAATTTGGATTGAGTTAGGCAGATTTTGATTTCAGTTTAATTCTATATTTTGTAGTTAATTGCATCTTCATAATGGTCAATATCTTGTCATTGTTTGAAGAATTCTTTCGGGTCAACTATTGCTGCTATATGTATAATTATGGGTAAAATGGCTCCTTATAATATAAACCCCTTTGCATCACTAAATTGCAAAGTAAAATCGCCTGTTATGTGCCAAATTTAAATTAAGAGATATGGATAATTCATGAATTTAATAAATCACAGTAGTAAGTTCTTTCTTGCAATTTTTCTTATGATAAATCTTTCAAATACATATGCAGCAAAAATACAGGTTGTAGATGCTGACGTACAGGAGAGTGCTGTAGATGTAATGGAAGCTGCTGGAGCAGAAGCTGTAGGTGGTCAAGAGGATATATGCCGTGTTGACGAGGCATGTGATGTTGCATCTGCTGTTTCTGAGGATGAAATGTACGGTGGCATTCAACAAGAATATGTCGTAAAAGGCTGTAAGGTAACAATCTACAACGACGGGCCTGTGAAAATGGTCAATGTAAAGACGGATCAACCATGTGATGCTCCACTTCCTAAAGACCATAAATTTTCTAGATAGACTCTATGAGCCTATAAATTATTTTGAGCGCTTTTAAAAAAGTTTTAGTACTTAGTAACTCATATGGAAATTTGGATTGAGTTAAGCAGATTGAGATTTCAGCTTAACTTTATATTTCATAGTATCTTGGGACTGACTCCTCGTTTTCTACTATTTAATCTTTAGCATGTTGTTTTTTCTCAAAATCATGAACCATTCGAATACGCTCTTCAGTTGCAGGATGAGAGGATAAAGTATCAAGCACAGCTGTAGATAGTTTATTAGCTGAAGATTCTTCTTGAGAGTTTGGTGAGTTGGACTGATTTTTTTTATCGATACCTTCTTCTGTTGTATCGCTTAAACGTTGTAAGAAATTTGCGAGGTGCGAGACTTCTATATGCTTCCTATCCATCAGCTGTAAAGCATATAGATCGGCTTCTGACTCAAATTTACGTGAGTAATTTGCACCTATCATAGCGGCAGGTAAGGACGTAAATAAGTCTGAATTATCTCCTGTCATTGCAATGTATAATATACTTAGGCCTAAACTAGTTAACCCTTGTTGCAAACTATGGCGATAAACCAAATGGCCTTGTTCATGGGCTAATACGCCTAAGATTTCCTGATTAGTATGTGCCATTTTGATCAGTTCATCTGTGATGATAATCGTATTATTAGGTAGCGCTACAGCATTTGCTCCTAAATGATCGCCTTTACGGAAGACTAATTTGGCTGGTCTGTTTTCGGCAATAATATTCAAATATTGTTTAGTAATTTGGTCTTTTTGAGTTTGTGCTAATTGGCTGGGTGCAGTCCAATTATTTAATACATAATTCTCGGCTTCATCACCTAGTTTCGTTAAAGTATTCTCAGGTAATTGAAAAGCAAGATAATGGGATGTGGCTGGAACACCCCATTTCACTAGACTGATCGCGAAAGTAATCACAAAAATTACACTAAAAAGAATAAGACTCGGAGAGCGTTCAAGTTTCCAGATCGAATGTTGAACCTTTTTAGTTGTGTAATTAAACCATTCAGGTAATGCACTATGAAATTCAATCCGTGCATCATCAGATAATTCAATCACTGGGTGTAATTGTCCCAGCGCACCAATCAATTTCATATCAGTATATTGATAATGACGTTGTTGTTCTAATTGCTCACCATACCGAATTAGAACTTCAGATTTAGATTGAGCTGAAATCTGAGCACGGTGAGGTTTAGACACTATGCCATCATAGAAAATGATATCTACTGCTTGGGACATAAATTATTAAACTCAAATTATTATAAAGAGATGTCAATATCAAAAATATCACTGATTTCTTCAGCTAAAGCACTTTGTTCTTGCTGAGCGAGATTCATCATTTGATCTGGATCATCTAATAAAATTAAACTCATCGATTCAATCTGATATTTGTGAATACGAACTGCAGCCCAAGCAGACATTAAGCCTATGGTTAAGATTTTTACAATCCAGTTTGAAGCTACAATCCATGCAAAACGCCATTGATTACAGTCTGTTTTAAATTGACTATTTCCAACTGTCGTATTGTTCCATGTCGTAATAAAAAGACGTGCAGCAATTAATGGATAAATAAATAATCCAATAAATGCATATACCATAACCATTCCGAAGACTACAGCGTTCGGTGAGAACCCAGAAACTGTTCCTGCAATAGCAAAGTAAATGATTGAAAAAATAGCAATTATACCAATTGCAATAAAAACTGGTATATAAACTGCAGCCATATATGCAGACCATTTCGCGTTTAATTTAAAATTTAATTGTCCAGCATATAAGTTGTTTAGATAATATTTTTTATATAGCCAAATAGCTACAGGTGTAAAGATTCCTAATGTGAAAATATATACCAATATACTCAAAAGAAAGACTTTATAAGATTCTTTTATCGTTCCACCAAAATAAAAACGTGCGTTGCCGAACTTACTATTTCTTGCAGTAAAACGCAAAGTAGCGCGAATTAGCCAAGGTATTGCTGTATATAATGCAACTAACCCAACCACAGTCGCAACTATTGAATACTGTGATGAAATTGCAAATACGGTATAAATTCCTAATGCAATTAAACGTCCAATCAAAATCTTGGTTGGAATCCCTGTAAAATCAAAGCGGCGTTCAAAAAATTCTGTATTGCCATAGAAATAGCGTAAGCGACGAACTTTAGCCCATGGTGCATATAAGCTTAAAGTAATAATAGTCAAAAGAATATTAACGATCCAGATTCCAAAATATTCTGAAGCTTTACCATGAAACTTAAAATGATAAATTCCTGATTGAGAAATTGGTGGGGACGTAATATTTTGATCCTCATTCAAATTTTGAGGAGATGAGGGTAAAGCATGTTCTTGCATTTTATTCTCTTTATTGAAACTAAATGATCTTGATTGAATGTAATAGATAATTAGAAAGCTATTGAGAACATTATATATTTTTTATAAATGGAAGGAAATAGAATGAAAAGCAAACAACAATACCACTTGTGTCCATCTGCAGTGGAAGGGGAGGAAAACACCTTTTATTTTATATAAAGCCTCTTATTATTTTAGTTGAGAATAATATTGTTTTCGCCAATCAAGATAGTTTAAATCTAAATAATCTTCATTCTCCAATTTTATTGAATAGTATGATCGTAAGGCTATTTCAAAAGCTCCTTCATGGTGTAAAAGCTCTGCAACTTGCTGCCTAGTCAATCTACTTAATAAATTATGATAAAATTGATTCACAATTCCATCTGCATTTTCTTTATTTTCTTTAAATATTGAGCTCAATTGAGATGAGATAGTTTCAAGTAAATAAGGAATGTCACATTCAATAATAAAATCACTTTCTAGTCTCTTTTCTAGTGTTTCTTCTGCAATTGAGTGGATTATCAGTTTCGATATTATTTCGGAAGATTGTGAAAGAATCATTATTTCTCCTTTTTCTTCCAAAGCTTCAAGTATTTTACTTACCTTATTTATATAGTCTTGATGAGTGTTCGTTAGCATTAATTTTTTAGCCTTAGAGATTATTATTAATATTATAATTTTCTTCAATTAACCTAGTACCCCTTATACGAAATATGGGCACAAACCCAAATCAAAAAATCTATAAATCGCTAATTTGTTCTCAACTTCTGTCACTTTATAAACTCCAAATTAACAATAAATTTTAATTATTTATCCTTACTTTTTAATGATCTATTTTAAAGCAAATGTCGTTTTGTGTGCTTGACTGCAATAAATGTGAAGCTTATCCTTTGTCTGCTGGCCACATTGCCAGCCGGCTTTGACAGGCTGATTCAAACGAGCACTAAAGGTTTTTACTTTTGGTGTGTGCACCCTCGTGCCCCCTCCCGTTCTGATCTGACCCCATAAAGTTGGACAGTTAATTAAGCAGTTTTTAACAACTGCTTTCTATATTGTACAGGGGATAAACCCTGTAACTTCACTTTGATTCTCTCATGATTATAATAATGAATGTACTCTTGTATCGTTTTCTCTAATTCATCAATTGATTGAAATTTTTCACCATGAAAGCACTCGGATTTTAATATTCCAAAGAAGCTTTCTATTACAGCATTATCTAAACAATTTCCCTTACGAGACATACTTTGAATTAAACCATGTTGCTTTAATTGCTGTTGGTAATGAGCCATTTGATATTGCCAACCTTGATCCGAGTGAAGTATTGGTTTCTCATGTCGCTTAAGTTTAGCCAAAGCATGAATGAGCATCTCTTTGACTAACTCATAATTGAGTTTGCGCTGGATTCTGAATGTAATAATTTCCCCATTAAATAAATCTATAACTGGGGATAGATAAAGTTTTTCATCGTTAACATTAAATTCCGTTACATCCGTTGCCCATTTCTGGTTGGGACGATTTGCTTTAAATTGCCGTTGTAAAATGTTATCAGCTACCATCCCGACACAACCACTTTTATATGAGCGATATTTTAATGCTCTAATACGCGATTTAAGCCCCATCGTTTTCATAAGGCGATATACACACTTATGGTTGATCATTATTCCTATACTTTTCAGAGCAAGAGTAATTCTACGATAGCCATAGCATCCTTTATGCTTGTGATATATAGACTTAATCTTCTGTTTTAACTCAGTATATTTATCATTGGAGCGTAGAGCTTTGATGTGGTAGAAATAAGTACTACGGGCTATCTTGGCAATACTAAGTAATAGCTTTAATGGATAAATTTGCCTTAATTCTGAAATAACTTGAACACTGTCTGCGGTAGAAATTGAACTTAAGTACGCTGCTTCAGTTTTAAGGCTTTTAGCTTTTTTAAAAAAGCGACCTCTGCGCGTAAAGCTGTAAGTTCATCAATGAGTTCTTGTTGAGACTTTTCTTTATCATCTCTGATTGGCTTAACTACTTTGATTTTATCTTGCTTAGTCATATTGGTATAAGTCCGTTTAGTATTAAACCCAGCAATCCCTTCTTTATGATACTGGGCTAGCCATCTTCTTAGAATTGACGTCCCACTCAGATTTAACCGCCTTCTGACTTCTCTTACGGGTACCTTATCAAGAAGCATTTGTATCGCATTGATTTTAAATTCTGGAGAATAATAAGTTTTTTTAATTTTAACATTCAGCGCATCAGTACCATGTGCCTTATAGTTTTCAATCCACAAACGGATGGTTTGGAGATCTACATTAAACTCTTTGGAAAGGATTTTATAGCCTTTACTCCCATCTAAATAGGCTTTAATTACTTTTAGTTTTAACTCTTTTGAATGCTTTGGAACTGGCATTGGATGCACACCTTATAAGTTTAAAAAGTCTAACTTATGGGGTGCAGTTCAGGACGGGAGAGGGACACCCTCGGGTGTGCTTGTGTATTACCAAGTCCGCGAACCCTTTCTCGTTCTGCCACCATAATTTTAATGATTTGGCAGAACTCCCAATAATAAGGAGTTGGCTTTGCACATTCATTATTTCTTGGCAGCCTTTGCCAAAAGCTATAACGACACGACTTAAAATTTTAAAGCAGTTTGAAAGTCATTTGGCTTTTTAGGCTTTAAATCTTTATCACTTAAAACTTCATCAACAATAAAATTTGAGATGTGCCAAGCACAGTCTTTATGGGCTTTGCTATGCCTTTTATTTGCTTAAAAAAGAGTAAAGGCATTTTTATCTCATTTATATACAACAAAAATTTATTTTATAACGGTAAAACTATGCCACATTCAGATCTCCCATTTCGTGCTTTAAGTGTGCTTCACACTTCCCGATATCTATTTAACAACAATGGCTTTCACAATGTCGGGGTTGACCGAATTATTGAGTCGGCGAAAATCCCAAAAGCGACTTTTTATAACTACTTTCATTCAAAAGAAAGGCTAATTCAAATGAGCTTAACCTTTCAAACAGATGGCCTTAAACATGAGGTCATGTCGATTATTAATGTTCAAAAAGACTTAACGATGCTTGAAAAGCTTCGCAAAATTTACTTTTTACATGCCGACTTAGATGGGCTTTACCATTTACCTTTCAAAGCTATTTTTGAGATTTCGAAAACACATCCAAAGGCCTATCAGACCGTAGTTGACTATCGAAACTGGTTCATTAATGAAATCCACAATTTGCTTTTAACAATCAATACAAATGCTTCAAAACAAGATGCGCACATGTTTTTGTTTGTGATTGATGGGGCAATCGTTCAGCTTTTAGATCCAAACAAGCCAGATGAAAGAGAAAAATTATTAGATTATTTTTTCATTACTTTAGGATAAATTAGAGGAAAACATAGGTAATGAAAGATGACCAAATTGTTTACTTTCCTTACTTTAAAAATAAATTAAACCTGAGCTTAACTTAGATAGATATTAACTTTTTCTTAAAACTATATTTAAATTTTATAAAGATAACTTTTAAGAATATATTTAATATCTTAAGTTTTTTGCTTTTTATTATAATATTTTTTTATTAGAATATAACGAAGGTATTGATTTGTTAGTTTAATGAATTAATTGCAATTAATATAGATTTAATAATGTACAAATTAAGCGATTGTTTAAAGAAAAACTTAAAAGACCCACCGTATCTGAATAATTGAATTATCTAGATATAGTGGGCTAATTATAATTAATACATCTAATTAATTATCTTTTTAATGTGATTGTGCCTGACTGATTTGAAAGACCAGAATCAGAGGTGGTTTTAGATGAAAAATCGCTTTCTTTCAGTGGTTTATCTTGTGTTTGTGCATTCATTAAATTAGTTAATGATTTAGAAATCATCATTTCATTATTTTTGACTTGAGTGTCCTGCTGAGTATCAGGTCTAAATTTAACATTTTTTTGATCGTCAGTATTTTTATAAAAATTGTAGTAAATTATACTAACAATTAGCAATAAAAAGACACCGCCAATAATAAAATATTTTTTTTTCATATATACCTTTTCATTTTTGAAACAATTGTTTAAATTATATAATATATTTGGTGAGAAGATGAATAAAATTGAAGATAATTTTTAATAAGATTGTTCTGTTGTTAATTACTTGGCTATCTTTATCTATTTGTTTTGCGGCTGGTACTGATTATTCAGCACTTACAAATAATTTAGCAATTGAACCAGGTATACAGGGAGCTACAAAAGGTTACGACCTACTAAGTGGAAAAGTTACTCAAAATATTCCTCTAGTAAAAGGTAATTTGCCATTTACAATGCAATACCATGCAACCTTACGATTAGAGGGGGAGAATGGCCCAAATTTATACCAGGAATTAGATGAAGGTGGAGTCGCGGACTGGACGAATGAATATTCCGGTTCTGTAATTACTAGTACTATCCCTTCAGTTAATACGAGTGTTTTCATAATTCAATTACCAGGAAGTAGTGAAAAATATTTAGTTGTGAATGAGGGAGGTAAACTGCTAAAACGTATTTATCATAGTGGAGCAGGGCAATTTGAAGCTAAAACCTTTTATTCAGAAAATTTACGAGATATCTCTTTTAAACAAGTAAATAGCTCTATTGTTATTGTTAAAGATGGTGTTAAGTATACTGCTTCAATTTACAAAAATTTGGAATCAGTTTTTGGTAGTACTACTATTCCGAGTTATTTATACAAATTTACTGAAATACAATATCAAGATGGGCGAAAATTAAATTTATCATATGATAATGGTTATAATCTAGTTCAGGTTAAAGATAATCGAAATAATACGCTTAATATTCTTAGAGAATATAAGAAAATTGGATCCTCTAATCAAACTTATCTTGAACGTAAATTAATTACAGGTGTTGAACTCATTAGTGGTTCAAGTGTTCAGAGATCGAACATTACTTATCTTGAAAATCAAGTCAAGAGTATCATTGACCCTTCGAAAACAGAAACCCGTTATACTATTTCTTCTATTAACTCAATTGTTGCAGGAAATTTTACTTTCCAATATGAAGATCAATCTAGAGGTTATTGGATTCAATATGTTTTGGATAATACATCTAGAAAAATTTCGGATTCCAGTGAGGGAAATTATCCAATTTTGAAAAGAGTAATTGATCAAAACAAGAATATTTTAAGAGAATATGAATATGGAAATGTTTGGCAATTTTATAATAATACTACATCAGTATTTTTAGCTTATACCACACAAATTACAGCTTATACGCCACTAAATAATCAAAAAACTCAAAGAAGTATTTCTGCATGGAATGATATTCGAGGAGAATTTGCAAATCGTTTTACAATCAATGGTCAAGATCAGGCTATGGATTATACTATGACAGGAGCTTCACTACCTGGAACTTATAATCAAGCTGAATTGGGACTTATGCTATCAGCAACAGCAACTATGACGGTTCAGGGTAATTATCCAGGGCTGTTGAGTGGTTCCACTCCTATTCGCTCAGTACAGTTTAATCCATTTACGCATCGTTTGAAATCAATCACTGATTTAAATGGGAACGTATCGACATTTAATTATGATCAACTTAACCGTCTTAGCCAAAAAACAATTGCCTCTGGCACAACAGATAGTCAATCGACGATTTATAACTATACAGTACTTACAGATGGTGCTGAAAATAGATATCCAACCCCCAATCTGATTGTGACTGATGGACAAAAGGTCACCAATAGTATTAATACCAATGGATGGATCGTACAGCAGGTAATCTCTTATCCGAAAGGTGGTACTAGTAAAACAATTGCCTATTCTTATTATAGTAATCCTAATAATGCTGATTATGGTCTTATTAGCAGTGTTGATGGACCACGTGCGGATGTGAATGATTCATCTTCATTTACCTATGATTCCTTTGGTAATAGAGCAACGATGACTCAGAACGTAAATAATCGATCTATAGTTACTAAATATCTTAACTATAATACCTTTGCTCAGCCTGAACGGATTATCTACCCATCAGGATTAGTAGATAAATTTATATATAATCAAGACGGAACTTTACAGTCAAAAGCTACAGGAAATGGTGGTGAGACTGGAAATGTTACAGGTGCTATAACAAGTTATACGTATGATTATTTGAAACGTAAAATTTCAGAGACTAATCCTGATAATGAAGTTACTACTTACGCTTATGATTCAATAGGACAATTAGTTCGAACAACTTTACCTGATGGAACTGTTAATGTTCAAACATATTTTGATAATGGAGTAATTAAATCAACGGATGGAGCATTTTTAAGTACTAATGAGATAAATACACAAGGTCTTATATCGCGTACCTCTAATGGTAATGTTTCAGGTTACTATTCTAAATCACTTAGTTATGATCCAAATGGAAATCTTATACAGACCCAATCTTCATTAGGTTTTATAGAAAAATGGACATATGATGCACTTAATCGTAATACTTCACATACCGATGCAGAAGGTAAAGTAAATACAAATAATTATGATAAATCAAGTAATTTAATAGCAGCTAAAGATGCAGTAAATTCTGGTTCAAGTCCATTTAATTATATAAATGATAAGTTTGTTAAGGATGAGATTAATAATGACTATGGAACTAAATCTTATAAATATAATCAAGCAGATCAAATAGTTAGTAAGTCACATGCTAGTCGTATATGTAATTATTCTAATATAGACTCTATAGGGCGGATAGGAAATATTACTTGTAGTAGTGAAAATGATGCTGATCCTGCATATGCTTATAATTATCAATATACCTATGATAGTTCTAGTTTTGGACATTTAGATAAAGTATTTTCAAATAGTAATTTAGGAGTTGATACAACATATACATATGATAATTTAGATCGAGTTATAGGGAAAAATCAAACTAATAAAGCTATTGCAGCTTGGGGAGGAACTAGTTCACCTTTAAACGTAAAATATAGTTATAGTATTGCTGGTAAAATTAAGTCCATTACAATGCCCTCTGGTCGTGTAATTAATTATAATTATGAAGGAACAAAAGGGCGTATTGCTTCAATATCAGTAGCGGGTAATCCTTTTGTGACTAATGTTAGTTATAATAATTTTGGTCAAGTTAATTCGTGGAGTATTGCAAATACTAATGCAAAATATGTAATAGATTATAATGAGGTAAAAGCCCTAACTAGTCCTATAAAAGCAGTTAAATTTTTAAGTCAGAACAATGTTGCATTATATTCAGAAGAATATAGTACTGATCAAGATGGAAGAGTTCTGACAATAAAAAATCTGAATAATAAAACTAAGAATTACTCATATGATAGGAATGATAGATTAACTGGTGAATCAACTTCTATAGGTTCAGCAACTCAGAATAGTTGGACATATGGTTATGATGCTAATGGTAATTTAATAACTAAAACGAGTAAAAATGGATCTGGAAATGCACAAATAGTGACTTACACTATAGGATCAGCTACAAATAGGCTCACAAGTAAAGTGCAGTCAGGATCTCTTTCTGGTAATTATTTGTCTACAGGAGAGCTCCGTTTTGCTCCTTTCTTATCTAGTTATGATGGTAATGGTCAAATGCGTTACTCTGGTGGTGCAAATAATCAATACTACATGGCATACAATTATAAAAATGAGCGTACTTTGCGTGCATATAGTACCGTAGGTATGAAGGGCGGATGGTATGAAGGAGCTGTTCAGTTTGTTTACGATGAAAATAGTAATTTAATTGGTGAATATACAGCAACAGGTGTGCCATTAGTCGAATATGTTTGGATGGGAAATCGCCCTGTAGCTGCAATTTATGGAGCTGGTGCCGGGAAAACCTATGCGGTTGTGACAGATCGTAATGCTACGCCACGTATGTTAGTTGATAATAGTACGAATACTGCAGTTTGGCAGTGGGAAAGTAATGCTTTTGGTGCAGGTTTACCGACAGGTTCTGTAAAATTTAATTTACGTTTCCCTGGTCAGTATTATGATGAATTTACTGGTTTACACTACAACTTAAATCGTTACTATAACCCTGAGCTTGGTCGTTATATGGAGCCTGATCCAATTGGATTGGAAGGTGGAGTAAATCCATATGTGTATGCAGATAATAATCCTATGGGTAATGTCGATCCGAGTGGATTGGAAACCGTATACTTTGGTGGTGCGGGAATAAATGGTGATTATATTAACAACCAAATAGGGGCATTCTTAAAGGCTGGAATTAGTAATGTTTACGCAGCAAAGGCACAAGATTATTCTTTTGGTGGGAACTTACTAGATGCTGCTATGGTTAATAGATTAAGATATGGCTTTAATAATATTCTTAATGATGATCTTTCTTTACCCAGTTATATGAATAAAATAAATCCATCAGAGCAGTTAAACCTTATTGGGTATTCGTATGGGTCTTTAGTGGCGGCAGATGTTGCTTCATACTATGCAAAAAATAATGTTAAAGTTGATAATTTAGTTTTAATTGGTTCACCAATTTCATCGGGTTATTTAAACGATCTACGATCTACTAAGAATATTGGCAAAGTTACAACTATAGACTTAGGGGCACATGGTGATCCATTATATGCAGGAATGAGTCATTGGGAGTTGATAAAAGCCGTCCCTATGCTTGGTTCACAAATGAAAACGTATAATGATGGACATTTTTATTATGCTCCATCAGGAGCAGTTGGTAATGCTAGGCGTCAGGACTTAGCCAATTATCTATATAAAATTGGACTAAGATAAATGTTAAAGCTAGAGTGGTATGAGATTTTATCAATAGCAAAGTCGCTATTAATGGTCGGTGTAATTTCTATACCTTTAATTGATTATGTTCAATTAAAGTATTTTGGAGAAGGATATTTCGATTGGGTTCTAGGTATGATTATGTTGTACTACTTAGGAGCTACACTATTAATTTATATTGGCTGGAAAATATTACAATTTATTGTGTTTAGAGGGAAAGTTTTCAAACGTAATATATTGGTTGATTTAATGAATGCTTATGTGATTTTAGTAGCAATTTCTTTCTTATTTATCAGATAACAAGTTTAGATACAAACGTAGACTGATTTGTAGTTAATTTAGGCAATTTACTTCAGCGCTGAGTCGTGATACTACGCGCTGTAGCATAGGTCATCTGTGGCACAAGGATATTTAAGTGCCGTAGCCTATAAGGTTATGTGATCTCTTTATAAAAACCATTATTAAAGCCCTGCCTTTTACCTTTCAAAATGAAGGGTAAAGGCGACTGTTTGCGATCATACGATCTTAATTATCTATCACACACCAGACAGCCTTTGGAAGCTTGTTAACAGCATTTTGGTACAAGGCTTACAGGTACTACCACTGTAAAATTATATATACAAACTAGTGAAAGGCAGTAAATAACAGCGTGTTAGACATACCAGCACCAAGAGCAAAATAATGAAACGTATTGTATTAGTTATTATTGGATTGTGTGTTATATATTTTCTTTATAAAGTATATAATTCCAATACTTCTTGTTACTTAAATGGCTCTATTTGTATTTCGAATTTCAAATATTCAAATTCTGTTGAACGTTCCCTATTTATTAATAATAAAGAAATCTCTTCTGACCAAAATCAATCATGGATAAATAATCACTATATTTATCCAAAAGGTGAAAATGGATATTGGAATTATTGTAAGGAGTATTCAAAAGACTCTATTGTTTGCTCATTTCAATATCTTGTGAATATTAGTAAATGTAAAGATTTAAGTGTAAATAAATACTCAATTGAAAATTGGAGATTAAGGTTTTATAAAGTATCGATGCTTGATAAGGAAAAGCTTGATTATAAATTGGAGTTGTATGAGGGAGAAAAAGATTCTTGGATGCTAAGCCAATTGATCAATATTGATCAAGAAGTATTATGTGATTCTGAAGATAAACCTTAGTGACTCAAAAACCACTCTCGGGTGGTTTTCATTTGCCACAATTTATGGTGCTTAGAGGGAAGGTTTTCAAGCGTAATACATTGGTTAATTTAATGAATGCTTATGTGATTTTAGTAGCAATTTCTTTCTTATTTATCAGATAGCAAGTGTAGATACAAACGTGGACTGATTTGTAGTTAATTTAGGCAATTTACTTCAGCGCTGAGCCGTGCTTATATCTCTACTATGCTCTGCAGCGTAGGTCACCCTGTGGCACAAGGATATTTAAATGCTGTAGCCCTAAGACTATGAGACCTCTTTATAAAAAACACTGTTAACGCCCTGCCTTTTACCTTTCAAAATGGAGGGTAAAGGCGACTGTTTGCGATCATAAGACCTTATTATCTATCCACACCAGACACCTTTGGAAGCTTGTTAACAGCATTTCGGCGCAAGACTTACAGGTTTAGCACTGTAAAAGCATATATACAAAGTAGTGAAAGGTGATAAATAACAGTATTTTAGGTGTATACGCTAAAAAAATAGAGCTAAATGACTAAATATAATAATAAAGTTAATATATACATATATAGGTAATAAAAAAGCATATCCCCGTTGTTGTCAAATTAGAAAAATATTAGTAATACTAAAAATTTATGAGAAGTAAAATTAATTAAAATAAATTTAAAAAAACCATGCTATTTATCAGTAAATAGCCGCTGATGTGTCAGGTACTATTAATAAGGAGCCAAATGGTAGTTATCTGGCTACAGGAGTGATAACTTTTCTTCCAGACACATATAGTTGGAAACCAGATTATGGCCGTTTTTTTGAAAATACAGGAATTAAAACTTTTGGTTTAGTTTTAGGTAGTAACCCTTCTGTAAGTTATAGAAATAATATTTATAATGGAGAAATGCCTGTATCTTATCCAAGAACCTATTGGTTTGTAACACCTGGAAAATGGAAGTAATAAAACAAATATTGAGTGTAGTGTAACCCACTACACTACGGAGGAAATTGTGAAATATTTTAAATATATTTTGATTTTGGTTGTTTTGATATTTTTTGTTTTTGATTTTAAAACAAAAATTTATACATTTATTAAATATAAGCAAATTTTTAAAGCATTATATTTGGGGGAGGTTATGAAGAAAAAGAATATGATAATGGAATCCTGTTCTTATGGGAAAATTAATAGTATTAATCTAAATGCTATTAATTTAATTGATCCAATTAATAGAGCAAAAAATAAATATCATGCAAACTGTATTAAAGATGCTAATTTGATTTATGTAGGTCTATATCAAAAAGACTATGGAGTGGCTACATATAGATGTTATGATAAGGATCTGATCTTGGAATACAGTTGGACAAATTTTCAAGACTCTTGTTCTATTTTGGAAGTAAAAAGGGAATGGAATATTCCTGAAAAAGAAACTATTCACTCACTAAATACTCCATAACTATGCCTCATGTCAAAATAAAATTAATTGCAGCTTTTTGAATATTATCTGTTTTATTAAATTAATTTATTTCCTTGCACTTGTATGTATTATTGCAGGTGCTTGTAAATATTATTGTTAGAAGTACTATTTACTATTTGAAAAAAATAATGCTTTTTGTGCACATTTGTAGGTAGGCTTATTAAAAATTAATTTGCATTTTGTTCACTATTATGGTGAATTTACTGGTTTACACTACAACTCAAATCGTTACTATAACCCTGAGCTTGGCTATTACATAGGGCCTGATCCAATCGGGTTGGAGGGTAGAGTAAATCCATATGTGTATGCAGATAATAACTCATTAACTCATGTAGATTCGAGTGGTTTAGATAGTTATAACTTTTCATTTTTCGAAGCTTATAAAGGTGATAGTGCATATAAAGCTAGTTTATTCGAAGAGTGGGGATTAAGATCATTTAATTTACCGGACTTATATTAGTTTTAATCAACATTTATTATTTAATGATGGTCCAGGTACCGATGTACAAATTGATGCGGAAATGCTGAGAGTAACACCTAATGGAGAATGGACAAAAATTAAAAAAACAGGGCAATATATTCTTCCTGTTCGGGCAAATGGTTACAGAAATCATTTTGGTCAATGGGTTGATGAAGGTTTCATCAGTAAACCATCCAAAAGTTCGAAAGGATATTGGGTTCATGGGCAATTAATGATAAGGGAAGATGGAACATTCTTACCAAATGATTATAATTTTGAACAACATAAGGCTAGTAGTGCTTTTGATTTTAAAACTGGGATAAGAAATTGGGGTACTGTAATTGGTACACGAGAAGCATCAAATGGTTTAACTAATGTAATTAACCAAGGATTTAAATTCAAATTTACAGGTAAACCTTATTGTCCAGCTTGTAAACCACATTAATATAAATAGGGAAAAGATAATATATCTTTTTCCTTTAGGAGTTGGATATGAAAGCTATACACATCTTATCTTTGGTAGTAATTTTCTTTATGATTTTTATATTATACAATATTAATAAATCATCAAATGTAGATAATAAATATGACTGTTTTCTTTCAAGCAAAGTTTGTGTTGATAGAATAACTTATAATAATAATTACTATTATGATTTGTATTTAAATAATAGTGAAAAAACTGAAATTTTATTTGGAAACGAAAACTTATTTTTTATAGATTTTAAGGAAGATTCAGGTAAATTGTATATCATTGTGCAGGAGTCAATAATAAATAATCGAAAAATTATTGAAGAATGTAAGAGAATAAATCAACCTTTTAATTTCCCAGAAAATGAATATATTTTAAATTTGTATGTGCTGAGTAGTAGTGAAAATAAGATTTCAATAAAACTTATTAATAAAGAAGATAGTCCTCAATTAATTAAAGAGTGGGTTTCACATTATCGCATAAATCCTAAATTGGAATTTATATGCTAAAACTTTTAATTCTGCTAGTAAAGTGATGTGCTATATCCTGAACCATTGAAAATTTTCATAAAATGAATGTTTTACTCTAAGCATAAAAGTTATGCTAGAGGTTTTAATATACTGTTGATTATAATTTTTTATTAATAAGTGAAGGTGTATTTAATACAAAATAAGCTATATTAAATTGAAAATGATTGCTAAATAAAGTGATAAAACTTGACTTTTAACATTGAAATCATTTACTTAGGTCTTATTTTTGGCATAATAATTCATGGTAATTACCTTTTTGGTTAGGTAAGGAAAGATGCCCAAATTACTTACTTTCCTTACTTTAAAAATAAATTAAACCTGAGCTTAACTTAAGTAACTATTACTTCTTTTGCTTAAAGCGATATTTACACTTTAGACAGCGATAATCCTGAAAAATATTTTTATCGATCATCACGCCCGCTTTTTTACCAAAAATATTGCCAACTACACCGCCAGTAATACCTGCGCTAATTGCACCGACAAAAGTTCCTACAGTTCCACCAACAATCACACCTAATGGGCCAGCAACAGTACCAATCGCTGCTCCAACAGTAGCACCAGTGGCTGCACCACCTACAGTGCCTGCCGTTGTGCCAGCAGCTGTTAATAAAACACCGCCAGTTGTTCTAAGTAATTTGTCATGGTCACGTGCTTCAATTTCTGTAGAACCACACTTAGGACATTGCAGAGCTTTTTCCATAAAATTTCCTGTCTTTCATCATTGAGTGACACAGTTGACGGCGCTAAATCAGTAAAGTGGGTAAAGAACGTCTTTCGATGAAGTGTCTTTTGCCTATTGAGTGATTGCAACAATAAACTGGTCTGCTTTGATTTTAGCTGAACATGAGCGCAAATATTTATAGATCATGTAAACACTTGTACTTTAATAATTATCCCATTAAATACCAATGTTTAGAATGACTAAGGGTTACATATCAATGTGTCTAGTAGAGAGTTATTCAACAATGATGAATAGAATGTGAATGGTTTTTTGAGTAGATTTTCTGAAGTTACTTCGGGTGACGAGCTGTTAAATGATAAAAGGCTTATCCTGTTTGAATAAGCCTTCTTTGAATATTAGAGTGCTTTTTTCCAACTTAAAAATTTATATAGTCCAAACATGAAAGTGATCCAGATCGGAAGTAAAATCACCGATTTTTCAAATCCTTGAGTCCACATAATATATAAAATCATGCCAATGAAAATTAAAACAATATAGTTACTCAAAGGTGAAAATAGCGCAGGAAATTTGACAGCTTTACCTTCAAGTTTCATCGCACGTTTAAACTTCAAATGGGTAAAGCTAATAATTGCCCAGTTTAAAACCAGTGCAGCCACTGCCATGTACATGAGGTAGCTTAAAGCTTCTTCTGGTACGAAATAGTTAAGTAATACACAACCAAAAATCAGAATAGAAGAGAAGATAACAGCAGCTTTAGGAACACCTTGTTTGCTCACTTGTGCAAAAACTTTCGGAGCATGGCCCTGTACTGCAAGCCCATATAACATACGGCTGTTGGCATACATGCCGCTGTTGTAAACCGAAAGCGCAGCAGTCAAAATAATAAAGTTAAGTAAATGTGCTGCCCAACCAATACCTAGTTGGCTAAAAATCATGACAAATGGACTTTTATCTAAACCACCAAGGTCAAGCTGATTCCACGGAATAAGTGACATAATGATGGCAAGTGAAGCAACATAAAAAATCAAGATTCGAAAGATGACTTGATTGATCGCTTGTGGAATGCTTTTTTCAGGATTTTCGGCTTCAGCAGCAGTCATCCCAATCAGTTCAATACCACCAAAAGCAAACATTAAGAAGGCGAGCATATAAAACAGGCCCGAAAACCCATGTGGGAAAAATCCACCATGCTGCCATAGGTTTGAGAAGCTAGCGATAGAGTCACTACCCGCAGTAACCAATAAATATAAGCCAAATACAATCATTGCAATGACAGCAGCGACTTTAATAATGGCTAACCAAAATTCAGATTCACCATAAAATTTAACATTGCCCAAGTTCAAACATGTGACTAGAACAAAGAAAAATAAAGCTGATATCCAAGCGGGAATGTGGGGCCACCAGTAATGCACATATTTAGCGACCGCTGTTAGTTCTGTCATTGCAACCAGAATATAGACCACCCAATAGTTCCAGCCTGATAAAAAACCTGGGAATCTTCCCCAATATTTTTGTGCAAAGTAACTAAAAGAGCCGACAACCGGTTCTTCTACGATCATTTCACCCATTTGGCGCATAATTAGAAATGCGACCAAACCAACGATGGCATAACCTAAAATAATAGAAGGACCAGCAGACTGGATGACTTGTGCAGAACCTAAAAATAAACCTGTCCCGACAGCACCACCCATAGCGATTAACTGGATGTGACGATTTTTAAGTCCACGTTTTAATTGGGAAGATGAGTTGCTCAAAATATATGCGCTGAATTAAAAAGCTGGCGCTATTGTAATAGATTGGTTAGGGATAACCTAGTTTGAAAAGGATTTTACTCAGTTAAATAAAAAAGGATCCGTACAAAGCTATACGAATCCTTTTTCTGAAATTAGTGGTTCTATAAATTAGAAAGACACCATTTTGCCTGGGTTAATCATTGCGCCAATGCCATACATGCTTTTTGCGAGTGGAATGACAACGGGTGCAAGTGTGCGGCCAAACATAATATTTTGATGGTCAATTTTAGATAACATTTCAAAGTCATTAGATTGCCCAACAAAGTCATTTGCAATGGCTTTACCAATACGCACCGTCTGTGCAACGCCGTGACCGCTCCAGCCATGAACCGCATAAATCGGGAACGTATTGCCAAACTTACGGCTATCCACTGCACCATTTACCGTTAAATCAGTCGTTCCACTCCAGACAAAATCCATTTCTAGATTTTTAATTTGAGGGAACACCGTATGAATTCGATGTTCTAGATAATTTAAGGTTTTCTCTGGACCCCAACACGTTCCAGTGCCTTGCCCACCAAACAGTAAACGGTTGTTAAACACAGGGCGGTAGTAATCAATCTGGAACTGAGTGTCGTAAACCGGATGCCCAAATGGCAGAAGCTCTTTTGTATCAAGTTCTAGAGGAGCGGTGGTCGCTACATAGGTATAAAATGGAATAGTCGTATTGTTTTGTTCTGATAAAAGTTTAAACGAAGCATGGTGAACTGCTAAAACTACAGATTTTTTAGCTTTCACGACTGCATTGGCTGTTTGAATATAAATACCATCTGGTTTTTCTTCTATCGAAATAACTTCTGTTTGCTCATAAACAGAACCACCGTTTTGGCAAAAACCATAAATTAAGCCACGGTTCAAAGCTAAAGGATGGATTTGTCCACCCAACTCATCAATTAAACCGCCCGTATAATAATCAGACTTAATATAGTCCATGAGTTCGTGTTTACCCACAATGCGAGTATGGTCTTCACCTAAATATTTTCGTGCATCAGCACCTTGGGTTAGACCCACTAAATGTCCTTCATGAACGGCGGCAGTAATATGACCTTGTTTTCGATCAAAGTTGAGTTGATATTTTTCTGAGATGTCATCAATGAGTTGCATAGCTTCCGTAGAGGTAAAATGCCACAGTTTTTTTGCATCTTCATAGCCCAGCCGATCGGCCATTTCTTGAGCTTCCCAGCGTGCCAAACCGGGGGTAAGTTGTCCGCCATTTCTACCAGAAGCTGCACTACCAATACGATTTTTTTCTAATAAAACGGTATCTACGCCTTGTTCAGCTAAATGTAATGCACTTGATGAACCTAATAAACCGCCACCAATAACAACAACATCACACTCAATATCAGCTTTTAAACTGTCAAATGTATGCCAATCAGAAAGTGAGCTTTCATAGTAGTTCGCTGGATTATCTACCGCTGCACCTTCTACATTTGCTGTGTCAAATTTTGCATGTTTTGGATTTAACCAGCTCCACTCTTTGCCCACTTGTAGAGATTGACTTGGTTTATATTTCACATCTTTTAGAAGCTCTGGTTTAGAAATAATATTCATGATGAAGTTCCTTAAAAATTAATAAGCATTACTAATAGCAATACTTTGTTTTTTAATCGTTTTATAGATAAATAAAAGAATGCCTAAAGATAACCAGAAACATCCGAAAGTCAGTGAAGATGAGTCAAGGTTAAGCCAGAGGCAAATAATGCTAATGACTGATATAAGCGGCAAAAATAGGTTTAGAAATTTATTTTTAAACCCTGAGCGCTGTTTATCTTTAATATAAAATTTCATAAAAACCGAGAAGTTTACGGCTGTAAAAGCGACCAGAGCACCAAAGCTGATAAGGCTTACGACCTGTGCTAAATCTAGAAAAACCGCCGACATTGAAATAAGACCAACAAATAAAACCGAAAAAAATGGTGTACCTAAAGAGATATGAATTGTTCCAAAATACTTTTTAGGAAAAATATTGTCGGTGCCCATTATATACAGTAAACGTGACGCGCTGGCATGAGAGGCAAGTCCTGAGGCGACAGTGTTCATAATTTGGCCGCACAAGAATACGGACTGAAAAAATGCACCACCGACATAAAGCACAATTTCAGGAAGTGCTTCAGTAGGGTGCTGGAAGCGAAGATTATTTGGAAAATAAAGCTGAATAAACCAAGCTGCGGTAAAGAAAATGAATCCACCAACCAGTGTTGTTAACATGACTGCACGGGGAATATTTTTGGTGGGTTGTTTGGTTTCATTTGAAAGCGTTGTGACTGCATCAAAACCTAAAAATGAAAAGCACAAAACAGAAGCGCCAGCAACGAGCGGTAAGATGGATTGATGCTCATGCCAGAGTGGGGCTAAAGTAAGTACATGCTCATAACCTTGAGTTGAGCTAATACCATGAATCACTAAATAGACAAAAATGACCATGAGTATGATGGGTGCAAACACAAACAACAGGCTTAAATTGGCCAGTAAGCGAATGCGGAAACAGTTCACTAAGGTGACGAGGCTCGCCGATACAATCACCCAAAACCAGTAAGGCAGACTTGGTATGAGGGCAGTGAGGTAGATTGCGGCAAGCAAAACATTAATGAGTGGTAATAACAGATAGTCGAGTAGGGAGCACCAACCGACAAAAAAGCCACTTTTAGGGCCTAGGCTTTCGGCAGTATAACTATAGGCCGAGCCTGATTTCTCTGAAGTTTTGCTGAATCTTGCATAGCTCCACGCAGTGAGTAACATGGCGCCAAGTGCGAGTAAATATGCCAGTGGTACGTGACCATTGGTAATTCCAGAGACAATGCCGAAAGTATCAAACACTGTCATGGGCGTCATGTAGGCAATACCAATAATTGTGACTTGCCAGAGAGATAATTTTTTTAAGGAAGACGGTTTATTTTCCATGTCATTTCAACCTCAAATTTCGTTGTTTTGCTTTTCATCCTGAAAAGCGATGCTATTTTTAGGCCAAAACTTCCCCTAGACCTGAATGAGCAAGTCTGATTGAAGAAAGTTTGAACAAAAGCCAGAGGCTTCAAGCGATGTTTCGCTTTGGTGATGCCTTAAAGCAAGGTCAAATATTTAGTATTTTTGACTTTGCTCTAGATAACGACCAATTGAAAAGATTGACACGGTCGTGAGAGAACCTGCTCGGGGCTTTGTCCTCTAAATAATGTGCCTGTCCTGATGGTGACGTCATTTGAAGTAATGACTCGAGAAGAATCGTTGATCACGATTGCTTTTTGTTTAATATTCTTAAGCTTCGGCATGAGTAGTTTTTCGAGTGCGGAAACTAAAATGTCGGTGGCGATTACGCCAATAAATTGATCACGAATCATGACTGGGTGGGCAAGGGTGATGGTGTATGCACCATTGCAAATATAATCGACATAAGGCCCATGAATGCACGGACTTTTACTTTGAGCAGGTTTATGGAACCATTCGAATGAGCGAAAATCTAAAAATCGCTGAGCATTTTGATAATTTTCCAGTTTGGCTTGCTGGAGCTGATCTTCTTTTTTATACCACCATTCGAGCGTCCAATAATCTTGTTCTTCTTGCGTTGCAGGACTATAACTTGCAAAGCCGATACCTTGACTGTAATGGCTTTCCTGTAATGCCTTTTTAATTTCCTTTTGCAAAGCTGAACGTTCTGAACCTGAAAGCTTAACGTCTTTTGTTTTTTCAGGTTCATGTTTTGAGAGAATTTTGCTCGCTTTAGTTGCCAGCTTTTCTGTAATGGCTGTCGTTTCCTCAACCACCGTCTTTAACAAATTTTGAAGCTCTTCTATATCTAAATGTTGGGTCATTCCTATAACTCCTAAAATTCCGTATTTCTCACTCGATATTTGATAAGCGCTCTGTTTTATTATTTTTATTCGATAGATAACTTATATCGAAGCATTTGGTCTGTTAGCATCGAAATAATTTTTCGTGCTTGAATAACAGCATCATCTTCATTGCCTTGAACAAAAGATGATAAAAGTTGGTGGTATTGCGCGACGACCAATTGATGAAAATGATCATCTTGATAAAGCACTGCGATGAGCGGAGCCCATTCGGCTTGTATAGTTAACTCTTGATTTGCCAGTCGAGCTGATTGGGCAAAAGAGGTGAGAGTGAGCAAGCAGCGTAAATCAAGCTGGGCACGAGTGTCTGCTTCAACGGCTTGTTCAAATTGCTCAATCAATTCTTTGATTTTGCCCAGTTCATATTCAGTGGTTCTTTGTGCTGCTAAATAGGCACCATGGCTTAAAATTGCACTATGAAACTCACCTAGATCAGCAAGATATTCATTTGAAGCTTGACGCAAAGGATGTTTGTTTAAGAGTAAATCGGAAGGTAACTCACAAACAAAACTTCCGCCGTTTCGCCCGCGTCGTGTATCAATCAGACCTTTTACCCGTAAAGTATTTAACGCTTCACGAACGGTAATGGGTGACACTCCCATTAAGCGAGCTAAATCCGCCTCGTTAGGAAGTTGTTCATTGCTTTTGAGCAATCCAGAGATAATTGCATTTTCCAAGCGTTCAACAACTTGTTCCGAGCGAGTTGCCTGAGCGATAGGTGCAAAAATTATCGTATATGCTGACATGGCGAATTCTCTAAAAGCTAAGTCAGCGACTTAGCTTAATGAAACGGATAAATGATTAAAACACGCCATATTGATGGACTGCCTGTTCATCTTCAGGCACAGCTGGTATTGCATCCCAAAGTTCAACAATTTTGCCATTATCTACACGCCACAATTCAAAATAGGCATGTCGATTTCCAGCAATATTTCCTTCGGAATGTGTCAATACAAATTGACCATCAGCAATGGAGCGATGAGTTTTGGAGTATACCAAACCTTGTCCTTCATTACGGATATTGTTCAAAAAATCAATTACTGCCTTAACGCCATCACCAATATCTGGACTATGCTGAATGAACTGATCGCCATGGGTGTATTCTTTAAACGCTTCGTAATTTCCATCAATTAATGACTTCTTAAAGAAAGAGGTCACAATCTCACGATTTTCCTCTGGGTTATGGTGAGTTACGATTTCGGTTGGACCATCTAATTGTGTTCTACCACTCACATTTGGAGCTGCTTCTGCTACCAGACCATCCCAATGCTCTACAATTTTTCCGTCTTTAACGCGGTAGATATCAAAGCCCACTAATGGGTTTTCATCTAATCCCTGAAAGCGCCCATGAATCGCAACCAAGTCGCCATCTGCCAATACACGCACAGCTTCATGTTGCATGTCGGGGCAGTCTTCTACCAGTTGACGCAATCCTGAAATACCGTTTGCAACAAGTGGAGAGTGCTCTATAAAGTCTTCAGAAAAATAACGGTCTAGAGCAGTGGTGTCGTGCAAATTAAATAACTCGTGGTGAGCCTTACTCACAAAGTCTTTCATTTCTTGTTTATTCATTTTGAACTCCTTTCAAATCTGATTTTTATTATTCATTTGAACTCATTACATGTTTAACGCGGGTATATTCTTCAAAACCGTAGCCTGATAAATCTTTACCATAACCCGATTTTTTGAAGCCGCCGTGTGGCATTTCTGCGGTTAGAGGAATATGGGTGTTAATCCAAACCGTACCGAAATCAAGTTCACGAGACAGGCGAGTTGCACGTGCATGATCTTTAGTCCAGACACTTGAAGCCAAGCCATATTCAATATCGTTGGCTTTTTCAATGGCATCATTTTCATCTGTAAATTTTTGAACAGTAATCACTGGCCCAAAAATTTCATTTTGAATTGCTTCGTCATGTTGTTTTAAACCACTAATCACAGTCGGTTCAAAATAGAAGCCTGGACGATCAGCTTGCTTGCCACCAGTTTCAACTTTGGCGTGAGCAGGTAAGTTGTCAATAAAGGTTTTAACATTCTTTAATTGATTAGCATTGTTGAGTGGACCATAAAGTGCATCTTGATCATCGGGTTCACCAAAACATGTATTTTTTGCGGCTTCAATTAATTTACCTAAAAATTCATCGTGAACTGCTTCAGCAACGATCACGCGCGTTGCAGCAGTACAGTCTTGTCCTGCATTGAAGTAACCCGTTAAAGCAATCATTTCAACAGCTTTATCGATGTCGGCATCTTCAAAAACGACTACAGGTGCTTTACCACCAAGCTCAAGATGAGCTTTAGCTAAATTTGCAGCAGCAGAAGCAGCAACTTGTAAGCCTGCACGAACCGAACCGGTAATAGAAACGAGCGCAGGTGTTTTATGCGATACAACTTTTGAACCCACCTGAGCTTGGCCTAGCACCACGTTAAATGTACCTTTAGGAAAAAATGGTGCAGCAATTTCTGCCAGTAAAAGTGTACTTTCTGGTGTTGTGTCACTTGGTTTAAGTACCACAGTATTACCAGCTGCTAAAGCAGGAGCAATTTTCCAAACAGCCATCATGAGTGGATAGTTCCAAGGTGTAACTTGGCCAACTACACCGACTGGTTCGCGGCGAATAGAAGAGGTTAAACCTTCTAAATATTCACCTGAAGCTGTGCCATTCAGTAAGCGGGCAGCACCTGCAAAGAAACGAACCTGATCTGCCGATGCACCAACTTCTTCAGATGCAATTAAGTGCTTTAACTGGCCTGTATTACGGCTTTGAGCCTCAATTAAACGCTCCGCATTTGCTTCAATGGCATCTGCTAAATTAAGCAATGCTTTTTGACGGGTCGAAGGTGTACTGCGTCCCCAAATTTTAAATGCTTCTTTTGCAGCAGCATAAGCTGCATCAACTTCTGCTTCGGTTGCATTAGGCGATTGACCATAAACTTCGCCAGTCACCGGACTTACCAAGTCGAAATAATCATTTCCTTTGCTAGCAACATATTCGCCGTTAATAAAGTGTTGTAGTTGAGTTTTAGCCATTTTTTATACCTTGTCCTTAGGTTTTAACATATAACATATAATACTATATGTATTATGTTTTAAATTTTCTGTCAAATGCTTTGACGGGGGGAGTGAGTGAAAAAAGTTGGAATTTAAATCAAATTAGATTTTAAGTTTTTGATTTGATTGTTTAAAAAAAGTTAAAAATTTATTGAAGATTTTTAGAATAGGTTCAACGTCGTAATAGTTTTGTTGATTTGACGAAAGACAATAGAAGAATTTTTATAATCGAGAGCAGCTTGATGAGCCAAACCTTATGCTTAGCTCATCAATTTTTCGTTCTTATTATTTGAAATTAAAGTGAGTTATCAGGTCTTATGACTTGCAAGCAGGATGCTGGTTTCACTGTTATAAATACCTGAAATATTTCTAATTCTTTCTAAAACTTTATCGAAGTTTTCTAAAGTGTCAGATCGTAGCTCGACCAAAATATCCCATTTGCCATTGGTTTTATGCAAACATTCGACCGCACTTTCTAAGCGTAGTTCTTTAATCACAGACTGCGCTTTGGTCCCTTCGACCATAATGCTCATCCATGCGCGGATGACATTTCGTTCTGCATTGGGTTTAAACCGTACCGTATATCCAGTAATGATGCCTGAAGACTCTAAATATTCGATTCTCTTTTTTACCGTTGCTCTTGAAACGTGAACTCTTTCGGCTAACTCGGTAACAGACATCCGTGCGTTATCTTTAAGCAAACCTAAAATAATTTGATCAATGTTATCCATATTGTAATTGTCAATTATCAGATTGGTAAAAAATAATTCATTTTTTACTGAATTACAAATTTTGTGAATCAATTTGATTTTGAATAATAGGGTCATCAGTTAAGCCTAATAATTCAATTTAATGGACTAGATAAGATGAATAATTTTGCAGTTTCTCGTAGTGACTTTAACGAGTGGATGGTTCCAGTTTTTGCACCGGCAAATTTCATTCCTGTACGTGGCGAAGGTTCACATATCTGGGATCAAGAAAATAAAGAATATATTGATTTTGCAGGTGGGATTGCAGTAAACGCATTAGGTCATACGCATCCAGTGGCAGTAAATGCTTTAACAGAACAAGCAACAAAACTTTGGCATGTGGGCAATGGTTATACAAATGAACCTGTTCTACGCCTTGCAAAACAACTCACCGAAAATACATTTGCAGACAAAGTTTTCTTCTGTAACTCAGGTGCTGAAGCGAACGAAGCTGCTTTAAAACTAGCTCGTAAAGTTGGTTTAGATAGTGGCATTGCTGGCAAAAGTGGCATTGTGGCATTTAAAAATGCTTTCCATGGTCGTACTTTATTTACCGTTTCAGCAGGTGGTCAACCTAAATATTCACAAGACTTTGCACCACTTCCAAATGGAATTAACCATGTTGCTTTTAATGATTTAGAAGCAGCGAAAGCGGTGATTAATGAGCAAACTTGCGCAGTCATTGTTGAACCAATACAAGGTGAAGGTGGCGTTATTCCTGCTGACATCGAATTTTTAAAAGGTTTACGCGCACTGTGTGATGAGTTTGGTGCCTTACTTATTTTTGATGAAGTGCAAACAGGTGTAGGTCGTACAGGTGCACTTTATGCCTACATGAATTCTGGTGTTATTCCAGATGTGTTAACGACTGCAAAAGCACTAGGTGGTGGTTTCCCAGTCGGTGCAATGTTAACAACAGATAAGTTTGCCCCGCATTTTTCAGTCGGTACACACGGTACGACTTACGGTGGTAATCCGTTAGCAAGTGCGGTTGCAGGTGCAGTATTTGAATTTATTAATACACCTGAAGTGCTTAAAGGCGTTAAAGAGCGTCATGACTACTATAAAAATGCTTTAAATCAATTAAATGAAAAATATGAAATCTTTAAGTCGATTCGTGGTGAAGGGTTACTGATTGGCTGTGCCTTAAAAGACAAATTTGCTGGTAAAGCAAAAGACATCAATAATCTTGCAGGTGAAGAAGGTTTACTGAGTTTGATTGCTGGTCCAAATGTTCTACGTTTTACACCGTCTTTGATTATTCCATTTGCTGATATTGATGAAGGCTTAAAACGCCTTGAACGTGCGCTTGCTCGCTTTGTGGAAATTCAAAAGGATGAACAAGCAGCATGATGATTATTCGCTACATCGAACCTAAAGATGTTAATGACCTTTATCTGTTGGCGCAAAAAGCGGGTTTTGGTTTGACATCTTTGCAGCCCAATATGGAAAAACTTGCTGCTCGCATTGAACGGGCTTGTAAAACTGTCGCAGGCGAATTATCAAAAGCAGATCAGGTCTATTTATTTGTTTTAGAAGATACTGAACTCAACAAAGTTGTAGGTGTTTGCGGTATTGAAGTCGCACTTGGTTTAAAAGAGCCTTGGTACAACTTTCATGTAGGAACCCAAGTTCATGCGTCAGAACCCTTAAGTGTTTATAACGCTTTACCTACTTTGTACTTGAGTAATGACCATACCAACTGTAGTGAGCTTTGTACTTTATTTTTAGACCCTGACTACCGTTTAAATAAAAATGGCAAGTTTTTATCTAAAGTTCGTTTCTTGTTTCTGTCAGCATTTCGTCAATATTTTGAAGAAACCATTGTCGCCGAAATGCGGGGCTATTCCGATGCAAATGGGCAATCACCATTTTGGAATGCGGTAGGCCATAAGTTTTTTAATATTGAATTTACCAAAGCCGATTATTTGAGTGGAGTCGGGCAAAAGGCTTTTATTGCTGAGCTGATGCCAAGACATCCACTCTATGTCGATATGTTACCTGACGATGCTAAAGCCGCGATTGGCATTGTTCATCCAAATACTCGACCAGCCTACAACCTCTTGCTTGAAGAGGGGCTACGCTATAAAGGTTATGTCGATATTTTTGATGGTGGGGCGACATTACAGGCCGATATCGAAAATTTACGGGCGATTAAAGAAAGTCAGTCTGTAGCGATCCAAATTGAACAACCTGAAAATATTGCGGTAGGTGATGAAGCTTACATTGTGGCCAATGATGATTATAAAAATTATCGCTCGATTCTTGTGTATAGCAAACCGCACCAAAACATATTGCAGTTAACACACGAACAAGTAAAACAATTGAATGTTGAAAATGGCTCTTTAGTTCGAGTGTTAAGCGTTCAAGCTAAACAAGTTTCCAATCCAAAAGCGGTAAACAAACTAAAAGAGACTGATCATTTGCGAATGGCTGTTAATTAAGCAGAAGTACTATACATTTCACCAAATTTAAGAAGGAATACTATATTATCGCTAACGCAAGATTTGTACATGGATAAACACATTCTTGCTTGCTGAGCTGGAATTAATTAGCCTGCTTCTATTCTATAAGAGATAGACAATTAAAATATTTAATTCATTTATATATTTTAATTTTCTTTTGAAATTATATTGATAGAGGGTAGGCTAATATAATAATGAAGGAAAGGATTGATGATTAATTTTTATTGTTATAGGTAATAGCTTTTAAAAAGGAATTTATAAGGTTTTAAGTGGTTTAATAATATTTTTAACATGATTTAATGGACTAAATTAATAATCATATAATTTATATATTATTAAAGCATTTACGACGGTTGCTATAAATTGGAGTAAATATTACATGAGTAAGAATAACGGAAAGCAATTCCTGGAAGGAGATCTTCTTGGTAGTCAACATATGACTGAACAAGAAGAGGAGAAATTGCAACGCTCATTAACCAATCGTCATATTCAGATGATTGCGATTGGCGGTGCAATTGGTACTGGATTATTTATGGGTTCCGGTAAAACATTAAGCATTTCAGGAACTTCAATTGTATTAACCTATTTAATTATTGGTTTCTTCTTTTTCTTCGTAATGCGGGCAATGGGTGAGCTGCTGCTGGCGAATACTAATTTTAAAACATTCGCAGATTTTGCTACGGCTTATCTCGGTCCGTGGGCAGGGTTTTTCCTTGGTTGGTCCTACTGGTGTAACTGGATTATTACTGCGATTGCAGATGTGATTGTGATCGGAGGGTACATGCAGTTTTGGTATCCCGATTTACCGGTTTGGATTCCTGCATTTACTTCATTGGCAGTCTTAACCATACTCAATTTTGTAGCCGTTCGGCTATTTGGTGAACTGGAATTTTGGTTCTCACTCATTAAAATTTCAGCAATTATTTTGTTCATTCTTGCAGGAATCTATTTAATTAGTACCGGATTTACTTCTCCGAATGGTGTTAAAGCATCGGTTAGCCATTTGTTTGAAACAGAGTCTATGTTCCCATATGGTGTAACAGGTTTCTTGGCAGGTTTCCAAATTGCCATCTTTGCATTTGTGGGGATTGAGCTGGTTGGTACAACTGCTGCTGAAACCAAAGACCCGCATACCTCACTTCCAAAAGCAATTAACTCTATTCCCTTACGTATTTTATTATTCTACGTGGGAGCATTGGTTTGTATTATTGCGGTCACTTCTTGGGCTAAGGTATCGCCAGATAAAAGTCCGTTTGTGGAAATGTTTACATTGGTTGGGTTACCAATTGCGGCAGGTTTAATCAACTTTGTTGTAGCGACTTCGGCACTATCTTCGGCAAACAGTGGAATATTTGCGACCAGCCGTATGTTATATGGTTTAGCTTTAGATAATGATGCACCTAAAAGCTTTAGTAAGCTCTCTAAAAGAAAAGTTCCAATTAGAGGACTCGTCTTTTCAATGGCTTGTGTGACGCTTGGAACATCAATTTTATTTATTGTTCCCAACGTTATGACGGCATTTACGATTATTTCAGCGCTCACTTCAATTTTATGTATTTTCACATTTATGTTGATTGTGCTTTCATATATTTATTATCGTAAGAAAAGTCCTGAGTTACATATTCAGTCAAAATATAAAATGCCGGGTGGTTTATTTATGGCATGGATGACGATGCTATTTTTAGTCTTCACTATTGTAATTTTAGCTTTAGATCATGATACGCTGATTGCTTTAGAGTTTTCGCCAATATGGTTTATTGGTTTGTTTATTGCCTATAAATATAAAAAGAAAAAAATGTTGCAGCTTGATATTTTAAAAGCTCAAAAGGTTGATTATATTTAAGTCGAGTATAGTTCCTTTTATATTAAAGCTAGGTGAGTGCCTAGCTTTTTTATTTTGAAAATAATAATTTATAATTTTTGATTAAGATAATTTGTTTATGGTTACAACATTTAGTAGAAAACTTACCAGAAAATTTTGGTAAGGTCCGAAATTTTTTCAGGATTTTAAAAATAGTCATAAATATTAAAATGAATTAAATTGATTTTAAAACTAAAGGTTACAAAGAAAAAGGAGTCGTAATCCCATGATACTTAAGTGTAATGATAGTGATTTGTACGATTTTACTATTGGAAAAAGATACATCTGTTTTGGGGTGCAATTTAATGAATATCGAAATGAAACAAAGGTATCTGTTCGCCGTGATTCAGATGGTACCCCTGTTATTGTAGAAATTTCTAAATTTGAAATAATTAATCCTAGTATACCTGAAGGTTGGGAAATTTCATTTTATAAACAGGAAGATACTAGAACTACTACTATTGAACCTAAAGAATTTAGTGGAGCATTTTGGGATGACTATCATGATGGAAATCCTAAAATGGAAAAATTATTTGAAGATACTTATATAAAAATCTGTAAATTTCATAATTTTTCTATTACGTTCGATTAATTAAAAGCCTCATTACGAGGCTTTTTTATCATCCTTATTTAATATTAGGATCGCCTTTTTTCAAGAAAAAGCGAATCGCTAACTTTTGCAGAAATGTTCCATAAGGAGGGTGGAAAAGCTGTGTCGGGAAAAATCGATGACGAATAAATACAGTTTTAGCATGAGAAAGTTCACGGAAGCCTTCTTCACCATGATATGACCCCATGCCTGAGTTTCCGATACCACCGAAAGGAGCATCATGGTTGACTACATGCCAACCCCAATCATTGATGGTCACACCACCCGAATGAGTTTCACGTAAAATACGATCACGTTCTACTGAGCTATGTGTAAAGCAATAAAGCGCTAAAGGTCGTTCGTCTGATTTCACATAGGTAATTGCATCATCTAAAGAATCATAAGCCACTACAGGTAGAACAGGGCCAAAGAGTTCTTCTTTCATAATGCGCATGTCTGGAGTGCAGTTAAGCACAATCTGTACAGGCATTCTGCGGCCTTGTTGGTCAAAGCTGTAAGTGTCGCAAGGAATAATCCGCGCACCTTTTTCTTGTGCATCGGTCAAAATATCTTGAATACGTTTTAAATGACGGTCATTTACAATGGATGTGTAGTTATCATTGTTTGTGATGTTTTGACCAAACATTTTTATAAAGCTTGATTTTGCAGCTTCAACAAATTCATCAATACTTTCTTTGGGAACCAACGCGTAGTCAGGCGCTACACAGATTTGCCCACTGTTTGTTGCTTTACCATGTGTAATACGTTTTGCGGCATCGGCAATTGGGTAGTTACGGCTCACAATTGCTGGTGATTTACCGCCTAACTCAAGTGTAACAGGAGTTAGGTTTTCAGCTGCTGCTTTCATTACGACTTTGCCAATAGCTGGAGAGCCAGTAAAGACAATATGGTTAAACGGCAAAGAGGTAAATCTTGCTGGGTCTGTAATTTCTTCACCAAAGACTGCGACTTCATCTTCATTAAAGACTTCGGCGAGCATACGTCTTAGCATTGCATTGGTATTCGGTGTAATTTCAGACAATTTAATCATGACTCGGTTGCCCGCAGCTAATGCGGCAATGAGCGGACCAAGTGCTAAATAAACGGGGAAGTTCCAAGGAACAATTACACCAACCACGCCTTTAGGTTGGTATTGCACACTTAAACGATTTGATAAAAATAAAAGCTCGGTACGGCGTTTACTTGGGCGCATCCAGCGGCGTAAGTGATGAATTGCATGATCAGCCTCTAACACAGAGCCAAGTAAATCTAATAGTTTAGATTCATCCAGTGATCTTGAACTAAAGTCAGCATTAATCGCAGTAGCTAAAGCATCTTGATAACGAATAATTTGTTTTTTGAGTTGATGCAGTTTTGTTCGACGTGCCTCAAGACTTGGATATGGATCTGCCTCAAAATTAGCACGTTGTTTGGAAAAAATAAGTTCCATATGTTCAGTGGCAGAGCCGCTATATTCTTTTAAAGTGGAGCTTTCCATTTTTATTCCTTCCCATATTTTGCTTATCATACTTTATGCTTGAAGCGTCGTATGGTCGATGTTAAATTGAGACAACAAGAGGTAGTTTAGTGCCATTATGCACGTCACTCTAGGGATGGTGTGAGTTAAATGGCTAATAATATTTATAAAAATACAAATCTTGTTATCGAAGGAAATTATGATAATACATCTTTTGGTTCGAATACATATTTGCTGGGGTTGACCAGTTTATTTAATGAAATGGGCTTGCAAGGCCATTCAATGTCAGATGTTCTATCTGGTACAAATATTTCACCAGATGCGATGAATCAACCCTCTTTATATATTTCTCAACTTCAAAAAATCCAGTTATTTCAAAATATTCAACGTTTATCTCATGATCCGTTAATTGGATTGCGTGCTGGACAAAAGCAGCGGCTGTCAGATTTTGGGGTATATGGTTATGCACTCTATTCTTCGCGTAATTTTAGGCAAGCAGTAGAACTTGGCATTCGACACATTAAGCTCGCTGGGCCTATTTTAAAGAAGTCTTTTTATATTCGAGATGATGCTGCTGTTTTTGAAGGGCAAGATATTATTGCACTAGGTAAGCTTTTGCCTTTGGTGTGCGAATTTTGGTTTAGCTCCATGCAAACCTTAATTGAACGTGTGCTTGAAGGACCATTTCAAGCCAAGAAACTTTTATTGCCTTATCCAGCACCTGATTACGCAGAAGAATATGAAAAAGTGTTTCATTGTCCTGTTCAGTTTGATGCTGGCGTAATGCAATGGCACTTTGATTTAAAGTGGCTTGATGTACCTTGTCCAAATGCCAACCCGATTACCGCGGATATGTGTAAGTCTTTTTGTGAGCGGATGTTAGGTACAGCTGAACTTGAAGAGCCTGAGTTGGTGAAAACGATTCGTTTGATTTTGTTAGATGGAACAGGACTTTTCCCATCGGCTCAAGAAATGGCTGAACGATTGCATATGTCAAAGCGTACCTTACATCGGCGCTTGGCAGGTTTTAATTTAAATTATCAAGAATTGTTAGATGAAACTCGGCGCCGTCTTGCGGATGAATATTTGCGAGAAACGACCTTATCTATAGATGAAATTGCCGAGAGAATTGGTTTTTCAGATACATCTAATTTTAGAAAAGCCTATCGACACTGGACAGGTATTTCACCGAATGAGTATCGTGAGAAATTGGTTTTACAATTTAAATATTTGAAATAATTTAATTGTTTTCTAAGTGTTGATAAGTTGAATTGTATGTATGAAAAAGATAGGGGTTTAAGTTTTGAAAGTTTTAAAAATGTTAATCAACCAGATTTTTTTAGTGAGGTTGAATATATTTATGCAATTTTTAAAATTAAGACATTACCTTTAGACTTGCTTCTTAAAACTGTAAATTTAGTTTGCCCTAATTTTCTCATTATCGAGGGACATATTTTTTTATCAAATGAGTTTGATGAGAATAAATTTAAAGATTTGCGAGAAAAATATGAGATAGGAAAAGTCCAATTTTGGATGAATTTAATCGAAATTACAAACTTTCATGAAGAAATCACTGAAGAGCAGGCTTTATTACTTGCTGGGAAAATAGTTGATTCTTGGAATGCAAAAATAGAATATGAGGATATGAAGACGAGTGGTAAGGCCAGAGTATTCAAAGATCCAGAATATGGAGAAGTATTTGTAACCATTGATTGTAAAGAGAAGTAAGTATATTGGAAATTTTGAGGTGTCATATTTTTTTAGATAAATTTTATAGATTAAAATCTGTTTATTAATTTTTTAATAAAAAAATAAAGTATAAGTTTTGTTATCTATTGTGGTTTTTTTTAAAACTAAGTATCATTTACTTATATAAATGATACTTAGTTTTACATAATGAAATACAAAATACTTTTTATATCAATTTTTCTAGCAATTCATCATTCTCATGCAGCAGAAGTAGACCTAGTAGGGAGCTTGGAAGGCGGCACAAATGTTGATTCAAATGGAGTTGTAGAACATTCAATTCCGATTAATATCCCTCCCTCCCTTAATAGTTTTATACCGCAGTTAGCAATCTCTTATAGTGGGCAATCTGGTGATGGAGTACTAGGGGTAGGATGGACAATTGGTGGTTTATCTAGTATAAGTCGCTGTAATGAATTAAATGGAAATAATATTTCTACCCCTCCTGGGGCTGATTTTTTAGAAAAAGGTTTTAATTTGTTGGGAACTAATATTCCTCCTAACATTAATTATTCATGTTTTGCTTTAGATGGGAAAAAATTAATTCTAATCAATAGTTCAGAGCCTATAGAAAAAGCTGAATTTCGTTTAGAAAATGATAATTTTACTAAAATTACTCTAGAGATAGATAAAGATAGTGCTGGTAACTATAAGGGAGTAAAAAAGTTTTTTGTAAAGCAAAAAGATGGTTTAATAAAAGAGTATGCTGCAGCATTAAAAACAAATAGTAAAGATACAACTAAACCAGGTGAATATACTGTTGGTTATAAAGCTTATACTAATGAATGGGGGTTAAGTTCGGTAAGGGATCTAAATGGTAATTATTGGTCTGTAGAATATCAAGATCTTAATAAAGGCATATTATACCCTAAAACTATTACCTATACTGGAAATGATAGCGGAAATCCTATTTCTCCTCAAAATATAATTTATTTTGAATATATATCAAGAAATCCAGATGAGATAAAGATTGGATATTCTGATACAGCCTCTAATATTGTTTTAGATAAAAAAATTTCAAAAATTATTATTAAAAATAATGGATTGATAAAAAGTGAGTATCGTTTTCAATATGAAGAAATTAATGATAAAATAGCAAATAAAACTCGTCTAAAAAATATTGATTATTGTATTTTTGAAGGTGGAAATCATTCTTGCTCATCACCAACAAAAATTGAGTGGACCTCTTATGGTAAGAGTGTCATGACTACTCCTTATAGAACCAGTTTAGTTAAAATACCAAATATTAATAGTTCGACTAAATTGAACACAATTCAACTAAATGTTAAGAAGGATTCATTAATTAAACAGAATGTCTATGTGGCAAAAATAGACAATAATCTTAAACTTTACTCTTATCCTTCTTCCATTACCGATCCTATTTTAGATGATATATTATCTCATCCATCATTAAGTAATTTTCAAGAATGGTCACCTATTACATTGGATGTAAATAGTGATGGTATTCAAGATTTGGTTATTTATGGTAGAGACGCTAATCAGCAAGTTTCTCTATTACTATTTACAAGTATTTTTGATTCTGAGAAAAAGCGTCAGTTTAGTTTTTATAAAGAACTTAAAAATATTTTTAATAGTCCTGCTCCATTGGTAAATATTTCAACTATTGATGGAGATAGAGATGGCATTGAAGACTTAGTGCTTTTATCAGGAGATAAGAGTGATATACGTTTTAATGGTATTAAGCTAGATAGTCTAGGAAATTTAGTTTCAGTTAAATCTACTATTATCGGGGATAATATTAAATACGCGTTAAATAATACTAGTTCAGGTAGTCGTAATATTTCTTTGGCTGAACATATATTGAGTGGGAATTTTACTCGCGATAGAACAAATGATATTATTTTTTACTATATTAATGCTAGTGGTTTAAATTTTTGTAAAGCTACGGTCTACAAAGATGTTATTCAAAATTCACAAAATATATCTAATTGCGATTTTTCAAATGAAGTTTCTATTAAAGGAGAAGCTGGTCAAATTTATAAAGATTATAATTTTAGTGTAGTTGATTTTAATAGGGATGGTCTTGATGATATTGTAATGTCTAAAGTTATCCGTTTAGACCCGCAGGACGGTTCTAATACAAGATTTCAAGAAAGATTAGTGCCTTTGTTATCTACTGGTTTTAGTTTTGAACCTCAACCTGCTATAGATCTACCTGTTTATACAATTAATACAGAGCGAGCTTGGGAAGTAAATACTAATTGGGAAGATCAGTTTTCAGTTCCTACTTTTTCTGATTTTAATCATGATGGTTTTATTGATTTTTATCGTTATGTAAATACTTTTGATAGAAGTGCTGGAGATGGCAAAGTAAGATATAAAGCTGATATTATTTCATACCTACAACGGCCAAATAGAAAATTTGAGATCTACCAAAGAAATGTAGCCAAATGGTGGGTGCCTTATTCTGAACAAGAAAGCTTCAATTTTACTGTATCGAAACTTCCTTTTGATCTTCCAACTGATAAATATAAAATACAGTCAGCATCAAATTTATCAGATATTAATAATAATGGATTTGAGGAAATTAATTTACAGTTTATTGCTCGTCCATTTTCTGGAAATGAAATATACATATATTCGCTGATTTCTCAGGCATCTGATGAAGATATACAAATAGATTTTTCCTCCTTCTTCTCACCTATATTTCTTTGGCACCAATTACAAAATCCTAAAATGGATTTTCAGGACATGCTTAAGTCTATAGAAAGTGGAGATGGTCATAAGCAATTGTTTAGTTACTTAAACTTTAGACAAGCTCCTGAAAGTCAAGAAGCTAAACCATTTCCAATACGTGCTAGTAGTGCACCAATTTTAGTCACTCAATCTGTAGAGAATTATTTAAATAACATTTTAGGTTCGAAGGCTAATTATACTTATTCTTCTCCGCGAGTAGATGTAAAGGATAATCGATTCTTAGGATTTGAAACGACGACAGAAACATTAGAAAGTTATAATAAAAATGCGAATGGGAGTGATGTAACTGATAGGTTGGTCAAAGAAACTATATTCAATCAGAACTATCCATTTACCGGGATGGCGAAATCTGTAGTGACCAAAGCGAATGATGCCGTGGTGTCTAAGTTAACCATTGCGGATGCAGATTTCGTAAGTGACAGTGCGTATCCAACGACCAAGGTTAAATTCCCACGAATTAAGAAATCTACAGTTGAGAATTATGAACTGGGTACACTGGTTTCCAAAACAGTCACAGCCAATAACTATGAAAATGTATTTGGTAATTTAACCGATTCAACGGTAACTACAAGCAGTGCAGATGGTACAAGTGTATTTACCACGACAGTCAAACCCACTTATGGCACGGCTGACAAGACCAACTGGATTCCAGGCCTGATCAAAGACCGGGTGATGACGGCTTCACGTACGGGTCAAACCGCGATTCAAACAAAAACCAGTTATGAATATGATACGAAACGACAAGTCATTAAGAAGATTGATGAGCCGGATGACGCAGCGTTAAAACTACAGACCGATTATAGCTATGATGCCTATGGCAATGTCACCAAAGTCAGTGTAAGTGGTACGGGTAATGGAACGGATACGGGAGCAACCCGTACGGTCAGCTCTGCCTATGAGGCAGGAACCGGTTATCCGGCTGGTGTATTCAAGACCAAAGAGACCAATGCATTATCACAGCAGTCTACCGCAACCTATGATGCGGTTACAGGACAACTCCTGACTTCCACAGATATCAACGGGGTTGCAAGCACCAAAAAAATTGATGCACTTGGCCGTGTGATTCAGACTAAATCGGCCAGTGGTGTACAGACGGATATAAGCTATCAATTATGTAAGACCTTTGTTGAGGTGGGAAGTAACAGCAGTGAATGTGAAAAGGGTGAAAACTATAAGATCACCTCGACCTCAACATTAAATGCACCAGTCATTACCTATAAAGATGCTAATGGCAACGTTAAGCGGACGCTGACCAAAGCCTATGACAATGTCAATAATACGGTGGTGCGTAATGAATATACTGCATCTGGCCGTCTGTATCGAAGCAGTAGCCCAAGCCTGAGCAATGTAGCCTATGCAAACCTGCAATGGACGACCTATGAATATGATGCGCTTGGCCGCGTGAGTAAATTGACAGAGCCGGGTAGCCGGGTCACCATCTATACGCGCAGTGGCTTACAAACCACAATGACCAATGCCAAGAACTTAAAGCGTACAGAGAAAAGCAATATCGCCAATGAAGTGGTTGAAATTGTTGATCATGATAATAAATCCCTCAAATACAGCCGAGATGTGCTAGGGCGAATTACCCAGACGACAGATGCGTCAGGGAACAGCATTAGCCTGACACTCGATAAGAATGGGAATAAACTGCAACAGGTTGATCCGGAACTGGGAACCTGGAAGTACCGTTATAACGTATTGGGACAACCGGTATGGCAGCAGGACGGTAAAGGACAACAGACGACTTTCCAGTATGACAGTTTAGGCCGCTTGATTAAACGAACCGAGCCGGACCTGACCTCGACATGGACGTGGGATAGTGCAACCAAGGGTAAGGGACAACTGGCTCAGGTCAGTAGTACAAATGGCTTTAGCGAAAGCTATAGCTATGACAGTTATGGACGACAAATCCAAACCACGACCAGTAAAAAGATTGACCCAATTGCCCAAGGTACGACAGATCCGGACTTTATTACCAAGTGGAACTATGACAATGCCGGACGTCCGCTGGCATTTGCTTACCCAACAGGATTTGGCTACCGAAATATTTACGATACCAACGGTTATTTAAAAGAAGTCCGAAACCTTGCGGGCACGCAGCTGTATTGGTCAGCAGATGTACGCGATGCAAGAGGTAATGTTACCGCAGAAACCTTGGGTAATGGTTTGGTGACGAAAAGAGCCTATAAGGCAGATACAGGGTTTATCGAATCGATCAGTACCGGTGATGCGAAGATCCAGCAAAACACCTATAGCTTTGATGCACTAGGCAACCTCACTAACCGAAACCAGAACTTGGCAGGTATCTCTGTTAATGAAACATTTAGCTATGACAACATTAACCGCCTGACCAGTGTTGTAAACCAGGGCGGTGGCAAAGTCACAGCGAGTTATGATGCGATAGGCAACCTGACTGCCAAGAGTGATACGGGAACATATAATTATGCAACAGGCGGGACGAGTTGTGGTGTACACAAGGTGTGTACGATCAGTTCAACGACCGGTGGTCTGAACACGGCTTTTAGTTACGATGCGAATGGAAACCTGTTAAGTGGTAACAACCGCAGTTATAGCTGGACAAGCTTTAATATGCCTTTGCAGATTAAGCAGGGGACGACGACAGAAAGCTTTATGTATGATGCGAACCATGAGCGAGTAAGACGTACCAGTGTAGAGAACGGGAAAACTACAACAACGTTATATATCAACCCAAGGATTGATACGGGTGGGACATTCGAGAAGAGCTATTTACCGGATGGAACAGCTGAATACACCCACTATTTATATGCAGGTGGAGATGTACTGGGTAGCTATGTCAGTAAGGATAAGGGAACGCCACCGACCGGAGATCTGGGCTTAACTGCTCAGGCAGGTGTTGCCCCGAACAGTGCTAAGGCTGCGGTGAGTAAAACAGGACCTTACCGTTATTTCCACAGTGATCATTTGACCTCAATTGAGGTGATTACTGATGCTACGGGGGCGGTAGTTGAACGTTTGAGCTATGACCCGTGGGGCAAGCGCCGCAATGCGGATGGAACAGTGGCGACCACTGTGCTGAAGGGAACCAAGGATAGCCATGGTTTTACCTCGCATGAGATGCTGGACAGTATTGGTCTGGTGCATATGAACGGGCGTGTATATGACCCGCAGGTAGCACGATTTACCAGTGCGGACCCGACTATTGACGGTGCGGATAATTTACAGGGTTATAACCGTTATAGCTATGTACATAACAATCCGGGAACGTTGCTAGACCCGAGTGGTTATAGCTGGCTTTCTAAAAAATGGAAGAGTTTTACAGGCTTTCTTAAAGATGCAGTGATTACAGTAACTGATGATTGGTTAGGGAGTTGCTCAAGCAGTCAGGGGGACTGTGGGGTTACAGTGGGTGTAACTTATGGGCCAAACAATCAGGGAATTGGTAGTCAAAATGATGGTCGCACTACAGTTCAGCCTTTTGTAGGGGTGGGGGGAGCTAATAATAATTATACAATTGGTTTCTCTTATAAGGATAAAAGTTTACTATTCAATAACTTCGGGTATCAATCTGGTTATTTTAGTATTACTAATCCTAGGACTAGGGTTGATGCTGGGTACCTTTTTGGTGAGTTGAGCCTTATTCAAAATAGTTTGACTACTTTAATTAATCCAGAAACTGGAATAGCAATACAATCTATGATTGATTATTCAAGGAAAAATAATTTTAGTCCGGAAGAAACTCAACAATTAATTAAAAGTGTAAGTCAACCAAGTAGTAGACAAGGTCAAGACTACATCATGGGTTGGGCATTCGGAGCCCCTGCGAGTGCTGCTTTTGCAGCGTTTGCTCCAGAATTAGCTGCTTGGAGCGTTGCAGGTAGTGCGTTATATGGTGGAGGGGCTGGTGGTCTTGCGTACTTAAATACAAACTCTAATGTTGATTATTACAAACTGGCTATTTATACCGGAGGGGGAGCTGCAAATGGAGCATTAGTAGCTACTACTAAAAACCCAGGTTTGATGTGGGCATATGCTTCACTTGCAGCCTACCATACACAAAAGACTGCTGAAGGAAAAGCGAATATATCATCTGCTTTTGTATCTGGTGCTTTTGCACCTATTGGTTATGGATTGGGTCAAGCAGGAGCAAGCCCGTGGATTCAGAATTTATTAACTTATCCTGCTTCTACTGGAACAACTACTATAATTGACAAAATTATTGAAAAAAATGAAGGTGGGAAAAAATAGTGAACTCATCAAGTTTAAATAGATATGATTATTTCATTGACTCTGCTTGTGTTAAATTAATATTAGGTGAGTGCTTTGGTATTATATTTATGCTATTCAGTATTATTATATTTATGCCTGATATTTTTGATTCGGATAAATGGCTTGCAGAGTTATTTGGCATAAGTATTTCACTGTATTATTTGTACCCTGTTGTTGTTGGATTGGTTGGATTAATTTATTTGTTGAAAAATTTTTTTAAATATTATCGTTATACTGTTTTTAAATTTCACGTTGAAGATGGTTTTGTGGTTTTTAAAATTTTGGGATTAAAAAATATTAAGTTTGATCACTTTAATATAATTGCTAATCACTATCGGATTGGACACTGGAATGGGTTTAAGAAAGAGTATTTTAATTGTATAGGTGTTACTAATAATAAAAAATTATACTTGATTCCAGTGATTGACAGTAAACAAGATGAACTTATTCAAATCTTAATCACTCATGGAGGAGAAATGATAGAGTGAAGTATTATATAGATAGTAATAGGTATATATTGCATGTTTGATAAACTAAGCCAAATTCAAATCATAGGAATTTTCGTCACGCCTATTGTTCTATTATTAGGAGCGATTGTGGGACCTAAACATTTAAGGCGTTCCTTTTGGGGTGGGCTTATTATTTTGCTCTCATTTTATTTTATTAATCTTTTTAAATAATAGTAGGTTTATTTTATGCAAAAAGAAATGCTGTATTATGTGGTGTTCTGGAAATGAAATTAGGTAATAGGGTTAGCAAAAACCAAGGCTTTACTCTTTTAGAGTTAATGATTGTTTTAGTTATTATTGGTTTATTAGCAGGTATTATCGGTCCGAATCTATTTAAAAATTTAGAAAAGTCTGAAAAGACTACCGCTAAATCTCAAATTGATGCATTGACTAAAGCAATCGATCAATATCGTATTGATAATGGTTCATTTCCTGATAATGGAAATGGACTAAATGCTTTAGTGGTTGCGCCCGCAGGTGCATCTCGCTGGAATGGTCCCTATATTAAAAAAATTCCAATTGATCCTTGGGGGATGGCATATCAATATCAGTCACCAGGGCAAAATAACCCTACTGAATATGATGTGTATTCTTTTGGAAAAGATAAAGCTAAAGGTGGAACTGGTGATAATGTAGATATTGGAAATTGGTAAGACCATGCCAATCTTTAAAGCACGTATTATAAATACAAATGGGCAGCAGTTAGAGAAAAAAATTGAAGGCGAAAGTCTAGATGCTGTTCGCCAGTATTTATTGCATGAAAATTTTTTTATTATTGAACTAAGTGAACAAAGAACCCAATTTAAATTTAGAAAAACTTCTAGTTTTAATGTGGTTATCTTTGTTCATGAGCTAAAAACACTTTTACAATCTGGACTATCTATTATAGAGGGGCTAGATGTTTTACTTAGTCATCACGCTGAGGCCGATAAAAATTCTCCTGTATACCGTATAAAACATGCCTTGCATCAAGGCATGCCCTTATCCCAAGCAATGCAGAATTGTGGTGAAAATGTTTTTCCTCCTTTATTGGTTGCGACTGTTGCAGCAAGTGAGCGAAATGGTACGCTTATTCAAGCTTTGAATAGTTATATACGATATGATGAACAGATTTCATCACTTAAATCAAAAATTTATAATGCATCCATGTATCCACTATTACTTGTTGGTATGGCAGTTACTGTAAGTTTATTTTTACTTATGTATTTAGTTCCACGATTTGGAGCTATTTATGAAGGCGTTGATATGGATTTACCGCTTGCTTCTAAACTTATGCTTGAGTTGGGGGTGTGGTTAGGTGAATATCGAACGATTGTTATTGTTATTATGATTCTTAGCTTGATTTACTTAGTTCGTAAAATTCTTATAAACGGAATTGAAAACACATTAATGCAATTTTTGTCCGCTTTCCGCCCTCTGGGAAGACGGTTAGAAATTGTTTTTTTATCTCGTTTTTTTAGAGGACTTGCTTTATTGCTTGATGCTGGGGCATCAGTAATACAATCATTTGATATGTTAGCTTCAATTTTAACACCAGCTCAACAGCAACAGCTTTATAAAGCAAAAGATTTAATTTTACAGGGTAATAGTTTAAGCGACTCTCTTTATAAAACTGGACTTAGCACATCAGTTTCTGCGCGGCTATTAGCAGCTGGAGATCAAAATGGTGAAATTTCGGCAATGTTAAGGCAATCGGCAGATTTCCATGATTTAGATTTGAGTCAATTTATAGAGCGTTTTTCTCGATTACTTGAACCTATTTTAATGTTGGTGATTGGGTTATTTATTGGGATGATTGTTGTTTTACTTTATATGCCAATTTTTGAAATGGCGAGTGGATTGCAATCATGAGTTTAGTAAAGCAATGGTTCGGTGAAAAAGAATTAAAAAACATAAAAGTTACTCAAAATATTTCACCTGATTTGGCTGCTAAGAGACAGTGCTTAAGTGTTAAATTAGATAATCAATTGTGGGTACTTTTTGCAAAAGAGGTTGAGTTAAAAGATTTAAATTGGTTAGGTTATATTATTAAAGAACCATTTAATATCGCTCAAATTGAAAATGAATTTTTAACAAAATTTTTAGTTATTTTAAATAAATATACTAACGACCTAAGTAGCGAGCAACAAAATATAGAGCAAGACGTAGCTTTGCTACAGACAAACACTATAAATGAAAGTCAAGTCGTTCGGTTAGTGAATACAATCTTATCCGATGCCTATCAATATGGTGCTAGTGATATTCATTTCGAAAATACGGTAGATGGTTTAATTATTAAAAATCGTATTGATGGCGTATTAGTTGAAAATATAAATCTATTGATGAATGTGCCGGCAGAACAAGTAATCTCTAGATTAAAAGTTTTAGCAGAGCTCGATATTGCAGAACGACGAATTCCTCAAGATGGACGTTTGACAGTCCATTTAGATGGATATGAAATTGATTTACGTATTTCAATTATGCCAGGCTTACATGGAGAAGATGCTGTTCTCAGGATTTTAGATAAACAGGCGTTAACCCAAGATGATGTTCCTTTAACTCTGGAGTTATTGGGCTTTGATAGTCAAACTATGATTGACATTCGCCAATTGGCTAAACAACCGTACGGTATGATGTTAGTTACTGGTCCGACAGGGGCGGGTAAAACAACGACATTATATGCGTTGTTACATGAACAACATGATGGACAGCAAAAAATTATTACAATTGAAGACCCTGTTGAGTATCAAATAAAAGGAACTTTACAAATACCTGTAAATGAAAAAAAGGGTCTGACTTTTGCTAGAGGTCTTCGCTCAATTTTACGCCATGATCCAGATAAAATTTTAGTAGGCGAAATTCGTGATCATGAAACAGCAGGTATAGCTGTGCAAGCTGCACTTACAGGGCATTTAGTTTATACCTCAGTACATGCTAATCATGCTTTAGATGTGATTGGTCGTTTTCGACATATGCAAATAGATTTATTTGGATTTGTAAGCAGCCTGAATGGCATTATTGCTCAACGACTCATTCGATTGAATTGTCCGCATTGTAAACAACCCGTGCAAATTAACGAAGATGTAGCTCAATATTCTGGAATTTCTCCAATAGAATTAAAAGAATATAATTTTTATCAAGGTGTTGGTTGCAATCAGTGTCAAGGAACAGGATATAAGGGACGCCAGGCCATTGCTGAAGTACTAATCATGGATGATGAGTTACGTGAGCTTATTATTCAAAGCGCACCGATGAGCCTAATTAGAAAAAAATTGGCAGACCAAGGGATGAAGTTTTTAAGGCAACAAGCCCTTACAGTCGTTGCCCAAGGGCAATCAACTTTACAGGAAATTAATCGTGTTACCTTTGTTGAAAGATAAAAAACTTTATTTAACTGTAAAGGATGAAAATTGTTATTGGTTTTCAGGTACAGTCACAGGATATGAAATGGGGGACTGTTCTTTAAATGATTTAGAGCAACAAGTAACTGAATTAAATAAGGACCCAAAAAAGAAATTTACATCGATTGATGTTGTGGTCGATAGTGTTCATTGCAGGTTTGCAACAATACCTGCATTAAAACATTGGCCCGAACAAGATGTTTTAGATTTTTTGATTCACCAAAAATTTCAACAAGTTGATATAAATTTTGATCCGAATAATTTTATCATATTAAATGATAGTTTAAAATTTAATCAGCCTTGTGTTGTGGTTGCTTTCCAAAAGACAGTTTATGAAAAAATTATAAAAATACAACCACTGTTAAAAATTAAGAGCTTAATGCCATCTATATTGGCTATTTGGAATTATTATGAGTCTCAATTAAATCAGTCATCATTAATGATTGTTGAAGATAGCTTTGTATATTCGGTGATATATGAGTATGGGATCATTCATGAAATTAATGCTTTTCCTAGTCATTTAAAAGATGTGTTGAGCTATGATCATATATTTAATTTTTTAGAAAATGACTATAGTGAGATAAATTCAAATATTTTAAATTTTAAACTACCTCTGTCAATACAACTTTCCAATGAAATAATAAATAATCAGTTTTTAAACTTTATGAGGTTTAAAAATTATGGTTAAGGTTTATATAGTTCCAAAAAAATATAGCTTAGCAAATAGATATATAAAGATTTTACTTGCTATTCTAGTGGGAATTGCTTTTGTAACAGTTATTTTTTTAGGGTATTTAATGGTTGAATATAAGCATCAATTTTCTATATTTAACCAGTTAAAGCAAAAATATGATGATCAGACAGAGATACCGGAAGCTATTGAAAACAAGCCTCAAGTAAATTTAATTGATATTAGCACGTTGGATAAAATTATGCAGTCACGCCCAGATGGAGTGGCTTTTAATCGAATCAAGTTAACTCAAATAATGCCTTTACAAATAGAGGGATTAGCAAATAATCCAATAGAAGTTGAAGAAATCGTAAAAAATGCTTCGAGTCTTGATATGAAATTACAAATTAGTCAAGTGCAGGCTGATAATGATCAAAAAGTTCTTTTTGAGTTGAAGCAAAAGTGAAATTTATAAGTTTCGATACCTTGAAATGGTATGTTAATAAGTACATTTCAAAATTAACATATTATCAATTAATCATTTATGCTGTCTTACTTTGGACTGTGGGATGTTGGTTTTGGATAATTCCGACGTATTCTCATAAAATCAAATATCTTAAACAAGAAAATTATCAAATTGCACAATTGATTGCACCTGAAAATCTTGCTAAAAAATCGCCTATTAAATTAAAAAATATTGAAAAAATAAATTATTCTGGAGTACTGGCTGTTACTCAACAACATAGTTTAAAATTAAATGAATTTTTTCTTTTAAGTGAGAAAAATTCGGGTAAAAATCAATATCAATTCTCAGTTAAGGGGAGTTGGTTACATGTACGAGAATTTATATCAACACTTACTGAAAAATATAGAGATAATTTAATTATTAATTCTCTTGATCTTCAGAGAGATGAAACAACAAATGAAGCTACTCTAACGATTGTTATTGCTGATGGTGATATATGATTGATTTGCATCAGTGTCTTCCAGTTAAATATCGCCGTATTAGTATTTTAGTTAGTTGTGCTGTGGTATTAGGAGTATGGTCACTTACACTACCCCCTACAGATTCATTCGAGTTTGAAAAATCGATTACAAATTATAAAAATGAGGAAAAGTCAGATTCTATGAACTGGTATTCCCTTCAATCAGAAAGTCCAAATTTAGATTATTGGGATTTACCAGTAACTCCTCCTCAAATAGAAAAAACTATTCAAGTTAGTAAAAAGCCTATCCCAGTTGTAAAAAAGAAAATAGTTAATAAACCAGTTTTGCCTCAACAAATTATTCCTTTAGTAAATGAACAACCACCAATGGCTACAGTGAGCTTGCCTCAAGTTAAATATTTAGGGCAAGTAGTAGATAATAGTGGGTTACAGGTTTTTTTATCAATTGATGACTCCAATGTAGTAATGCAACCAAAGCGTATTTATGATCAAATTTGGCAAATTATAGGCGTTGATAAATACGAAATCCGTTTATTACATATACCTACCCATCAAATTTTACATATAAACAAATCATGATGAATTTTTCTTTAATGAACTTACCACAAACTAAACTAACAATGGTTGCTTTGAGCATTTTTATGCTTGGAGGTTGCTCTATAGCACACTTATCTCAACATGAGAAAGAATTAAAAAAGTTAGATAAATTAAAAAAGGAAGCTGATAAAAAGCCTGCCAGTCATCGAATAGATTACGTTTTTGAACAGCAACAGATGGTCAACTATCGGATTTCGCAGGCGGAAAAGGCTAGATCGCAAGGAAACTTGGAAATGGCCCTATTGCAGTACCAACAGATATTAGAGATTGATCCGCATAATATTGTTGCTCAAGAGGGTATCGAAAAACTGAAACAAATCGATCAGGTAAAGCCTTTATTTGACTTGGCAAAATCGAGTTATGAAAAAGGAAATTTCGAGGCTGCATTAACAATTCTAAAGGAAGTTATAAAGACAGCTCCTGATTTACAGCAAGCTGTAAATTTGAAATTCGATATTGAGAGAGAAATAAATCGCAAAATATTGAATCCCCCATTAGCAAGTGAAAGGTTGGAACAGCGAGTTTCATTAGAATTTCGTAATGCACCAGTTCAAGCGGTGATGGAGCTACTTTCTCAACATTCTGGTATTAATTTTATTTTAGATAAAGATACTCGCTTAGAGCAAACTACTACAATCTATGCAAAAGAGACTACCGTACAAGAAGCATTAGACATGATAGTTAGAACTTCTAACTTAGGTTATAAGATGTTAAATGCAAATACTTTTTTAATTTATCAGGATACGCCCGAAAAGAAAAAAATATATGAAGAATTAATTACTAGATCATTTTATTTAGGGAATGCTGATGCTCAGCGAGCCCAAGAGATGGTTAGTAAATTATATGAACCTAAAGCTATGTTTTTCGACAATAGTTTAAAAATGTTAGTTGTACGAGATACAAAGCAAGTTGTTGAAAGTATTGAAAAAGTATTGGAAGCATATGATTTGCCTATGTCTGAGGTTGTGTTGGATATTGAGGTCTTGGAAGTAAACCGAGATACTTTACTTGGTTTAGGCATTACGTTCCCTGATCAAGTAAAAGTGAGTGCATTGAATCCAATAGGAGAGGTTGGAAAATATACGCTTAATCAGTTAAAAAATATGACATCTGACAGTCTCAGTTTAGTGACTGCGGATACTTTGGCGACTCTTAATTTTAAACAGACAAGTACTAAAACTAATTTACTCGCCAACCCTCGTATACGAGTTAAAAGTAAAGAAGAAGCTAGTTTTTTAATTGGAGATAAAGTTCCTGTTGTAACAACAACTGTTGGGCAAAACTCTGGATTTGTTTCGGAATCTGTTAACTATCTAGATGTAGGTTTAAAAGTTGAGGTCAAACCTGAAGTAAATAAAGATAGGCAGGTGCAAATTGCTATTAAATTAGAAGTTAGTAACATTGCAAAAGAAATTGCTACAAAAAATGGTCTTGTATATCAGATTGGTACGAGAAACGCAGCAACTACTTTACAGTTACATGATGGTGAGACTCAAATGCTTGCAGGGTTGATCAGAGATGATATAAAAACTTCTGCTACACATTTGCCAGGATTTGGAAAATTACCACTTTTAGGTAGATTATTTTCCAATACAACTGACAGTAAAAATAAGAGTGAAATAGTTTTACTAATTACTCCAAGAATTGTACGCCCTTATTCATTACCAGCTCCTCATATTCAAGAATTTATTTCTGGTACAGGTAGTCAAGTCACTACTAGGCCTTTAAGACTTACAGATCACTCTATTTATTTGCCTCAGGCACAAGCTATGCCAGAACAAGTAATTGAGTCGCAAAATACGAATAAAGTAATAGAAAACAATTTATCTACTCTTGCCCCTCAAGCGAGTCAGCCAATAACATTTGATAAAAAAGCAGACTTTCAGTTAAGTGGACCTTCAAATGTTATACCAGGGCAAGAATTTACTTTAGCCCTCATACAAAATACCCCTGCTTTTCAATCTTTAAGTCTTGATGTCCGACATCCAGAATCTTGGGAATTGGTAAAAATAGTTAATATTGCGCCGACTACACGTATTGATCAGGAGAAAAATAGTAGTGGAACGAAGTTAACATTTGGAGCCACCCCTCAACATCAGGGTCCTATTGCTCTTTTGACGTTTAAGGTTCCTGCAAAACAAGCGAATCAAAAAGAAAATATAGTAATAGAGAATGGCAAAATAAATTTAAATGATGGTAAAGGTGAGCAAGCTTTGTCGGATAAAGTTGTTAAAGAGTTTGAGCTAAATCAATGAATAAACAACAGAATGGCTTTACCTTTGTTGAGGTATTAGTTTCTTTAGTTTTATTGGCTTTACTAGCCTCTGTTGTTATACCTGTTTCTGACATTGCTTCTAGGCAGTCTAAAGAACGAGAGTTAAAACGAGCATTAGTTGAAATTCGCGATGCTATAGATGCTTATAAAGAAGCAAGTGATAAAAATGAAATACCGAAACAATTCCAAACTGCGAGTGGTTATCCACCAAATTTAAAAATACTTGAAGGAATTCCAGAGGAAAGGGGGAAAATAAAACATCAACGATTTATTAGGAAAATCCCTGCTGATCCATTTTCGACACAAAAAAATATATTACCTGAACAAACATGGGGAAAGCGTTCATTTTTAAGTGAGGATAATGATCCCAAAGAAGGGGAAGATGTTTATGATATTTACTCTACTTCTAAGAAAATAGGCACGAATGGGATAGCGTATCATGAGTGGTAATTATTTAAATAAAACAAAAAGAGGATTTACCATTGTTGAGTTGTTGGTAGTTTTATCTGTCATTGCTCTACTGCTGTCAATTGTTACTCCACGGTATTTAAATAAAATTGAAGAAGGTAAAGAAATAGCTTTAAGACAAAATTTGTCAGTTATTCGAAAAAGTATAGATCAGTATTATTCTGATCAAGGCGAATATCCAGATCAACTTAGTCAACTTGTTGAAAAACACTATTTAAGAGCAATTCCATTAGATCCAATTGCTGAAAAACATGAATGGGATATTGTAAAAGAAAAACAAATAGGAGGTATATATGATATTAAGTCTACGAGCCAACAGATAGGTAGTGATAATCGAGTTTACTCACAATGGTAAAGAATAACCTTTATAATATAAACACTAGATCTTCTCAGCAGGGAGCGATTTATATATGGATGTTACTATCACTTTTATTTCTTTCTTTAGGAATTGGGCAATGGTCAATAAACTATGCAACTTTAAAACAGCGTGAAAAAGAAGAAGAGCTTTTAAAAATTGGAGTAATGTATAGAAAAGCAATTTATCAATATTATCAGAATTCACCAGGGGGGGTAAAAACCTATCCTGAAAAATTAGAAGACCTATTAAGAGATCCTAGATATTTAGAGGTAAAGCGTTATTTAAGAAAATTAGAAAAAGATCCAATGACATCGAAAGATTTTTTACTTATTAAAAATAGTGAAAATCAAATTATTGGTATATATAGTTCTTCTCTACAAAAAACAATTAAAAAAATAGGATTTTTACCTTCTTTGGAAAAATTTGAGAAGGTTGAAAGATATCAGGATTGGAAATTTATGATGTGAGACTATTTTTATATATTGTAATTATTTTAATGAATAAAAATAGGAATTAATTTTTGAATTAAATATTCTTTGATTGTAATTATTTTTTTTTGGTATAGGTATAAATGATTTTTATAAATTTAATGCAAAGTGAGAAAGTTAATAATAAGTCCAACGGAATAATTTAAATATGAATAAACAGTTTCAAAGAGATTTTGGAGTCTACTGCTGCCCCCATATATTTCATAAAGAAAAATCTGTTTTACTGGTAGTTCGTGATGAAGATGGAGATTGGCAGTTCTTATGTGGGAATGATGATGTTGATGATGAATGTCACTATGTTGGAGTCGGCCACCTTTTAGATAGAGATAATTCCTTAGAAGTATTGGTTAATCTTGAAAAGAATACAGGTGCCGAACGTGATGATGCTAATCAGGTTTGGAAATACTTTAATTTGGATTAAGTAAATGAAATTGTGAATACTATTTTCTATAGTATTCACAATTTTAAATGTTTATAAAAATTCTCTAAGTTCTTGGAGAGGAGATGAAGAGAAATGTAGTTAAGGAAAGATACTAAAATTGTTTACTTCCTCACTTTAAAATAAACTAAAAATGAACTCAATTTAGATAAAAATTAGTTCTTTCCCTTAAAATGATCTTTAAATTTTAGACAGCGATAATCCTGAAATTTTTTTATTGGTCATCAAGCCCACTTTTACCAAAAATATTTCCAAGCACTCTATTAATAACTCCTACACTAGTTGCACTTCGCAAGGGTATAAAAACTTAATACGATTTGTAAAGATGAAGGATATCCTTCATGTAGTATTAATGAATTTAAGACGAAAAGTGATCATTTTATTCCTGATCATTAACCACCAAATGGATTAAATTTCTCAGAAAGTGGTTAAATTGCATCCACATTGCAAAGATTGTAGTGGGAAACAAGCGGGACAAGTTACACAGGAACAAAGGCGTATGTTTTTGGAGTTTAAGAATCGATGAAAGATATTTTGAAAGTTCAGAAAGAATGTTGTGATCATTATGAAGAAAAATTTTTTCCTGTAGAGTTAGACCAGTTGGTTGTAGTATCTGATGGTGTTTTAGAAGGAGAAGTACCTATAGAAGGTGTTAGATATAGGTCACCTAAACATATGAGTGGTTGGTGGTTAACGGCTGATAAATATGATGGCGATATAGAAACTCTTAAGAATATTCACTTTTCACATATATTGGAAAAAAGACCTGATTTAGCAATTTATATGGCATTACCTTACGGATATAGATTTATATTGGGGGGAGAGGGTGAGCATGTTTGGTTTGATGAGAGTACTTTAGATGAATAATTTATATTCTTATTGTAAAAGATAAATTGTTTTAGATTTGATTTAATAGTCATTTATTTTAAATGACTATTAAATTTAATTCGATTTTCTTGAAGTGAAGTTAGTAGTCTTTTTAGCTAATCAAAAAATTAATAAATATAATCAGTTTTTTGAATTTGTGGATTTAAATAATATTATATATTGCTTGTTCTATTTTGGAGATTTTGATTTAATATGATTTTTATTAATAAATAATTATAAACTATGTTAGTTGTAAATCATAATAAATTTATTTTACTTAAATCGTGCTAATAACTTTTTTTGCAAAAATGGATTACAGAGCAAAATAGCAAATAAAATAATAAATATGCCGATCAGAGTAAACAGATCCGGTAATTCATGCCAAAAAACAAATCCCCAAATTCCTGCAAAAATAATGGCAATGTAGTTCATTGGGCCAATTTGTCCTGCTGGGGCTAAGCTATAAGCATAAGACATAAAAAGCTGACTAATGTTTGCTAAAAGTCCTGCGGCAATCAGCAATGCGAGTTCATGCCAAGTGAAAATACGCCAATGCCAGAACATTGGAATGGATGAAATTAAGCTACCAAAAATACAGAAATAAAAAACAATACGTTCAGGCGGTTCTGTACTGGTTAAAGCTCTTACAGTTACAAAAGCCATCGCTGATAAAAAACATGCGCCTAAACCAATAAAGGACAATACATTGAGTAGACCTTGATCTGGTTTAGCAACAAATAAAACCCCAATTAACCCAATAACGGCGGCAAAAATCATCGATTTAGTAATTTTTTCTTTTAAGAAAAGCCATGCAATGAGTGGAATAAAGATTGGGGATGAGTAGCTAAAAACCATCGCATTTGATAGTTTTAAGTTCGCAATTGCATAGAAAAAACCATACATTGCAGCAAGACCCACTAAGCTTCGCCAAGTGTGCATCCAGAGTTTATCGGTTTTAATAAAGTCCAGCCCTTGCTTAAAGAGCATAGGAATAAAAATAAATAAACCCACTGCATTTCTAAAAAATACGACGGTGGCATTGTCTACCGTTTCTGAAGCAAAACGAATGCATACCCCCATAATGGAAAATAATAATGCTGATGTCATGAGACAAAGCAGTGCTTTTCCAAGTTGAGTTGAGGGTTTGGTTGAAGCAGTCTGATTTTGCATATCGAAATGAGTTTTTGGTTTTCGGTGTTATCTTAGCAGCGATGCAGGTATTGGATGAAATATCATTTGATAATGATTCAATAGTGATACTTAGCAAAATAAAAAAGAGAGCCTATGTAAGCTCTCTTTTTATCTTATAGGGTGTTATTTACAGCTAAAGTTTTCAGCTTTTTCGCTATCACCCTGACCATTGTAACGAGCAATCAGTGGGTAAGGGCAAAGTGGACGGGTACGGTCTGGTGCCCAGTCTTGCGGAAGTTCAGTATTCACTTGACCACTTGGATTACCTGCGCCGCGTGCAGTCGCAATGATTTTGTCAGGTGCTTGCCCATATTCCACCCAGTTGACTAAGGCAGTCAATGCGTCAAATTGGTCGGTTGCAATACCATCACGGGTATGGTTCATGCCCGGAACTCTAAAGAAGCGTGCAAATTCAGGTGCTGTACCTTTTGCATCATTTTTATAGTGTTGTAGCAGTTGATCGTACCAATTTTGGGTGTCATCTACAGAGAAAACGCCGTCTGCTGTACCTTGTACCACAATCATTTTTCCACCGTGATTACGGAGTTTATCTAAATTAAGTTCATCGGGTGGCATCATGAATGACATCGAACTTTCGGTGTATACATCATTGGTCGCCGATAGTTTTAGATAATCAGTATCAAAATTATAGTTAAAGGCAAACTGTCTAGAGTTTTGAACTACAGTTGGGTCTGGTGGAACCTGAAAAAGAATACCGACTGCAACAGGGTCACGCGCTGTTCCAACCGAAGATTCGAATTTCCAGCTTGCCCAGTTACTGCCGACTAAACCCGGATCGAAAGGTTGGGTTGCATACAGTGCTTGTCCGGCAGAATTTACAGGACCGCGGTAAATGTTGGCTAATACATCAATTTGTTCAGTGCTTAAGCATGTGCTATCTCTTGTGCTTGAGCAAACAGGTACATCTTTGTGAATATCAAATGCAGTACGGCAAGCCTCAACATCTTGAACCAGCCCATCTGCAACACCGTCTAGAGCATCGCATCGATCTAAAATCGCTTTTGCTAATACTTTGCGCTCTGAAAGGGTAAGAGCGGTACTTAAGTCATTTTCATCGGTTGCGACACGACGAAGCTGCTGTGCTGTGTAAAGTTGAGCTGCGGCTGCACGAGGTAAATGAAAACCAGGTGTGCTTGCTAGAATTCCATCATATTGGTCGCCTAAACGGGTTGCCGCAATCATGGCGTGGCGTCCGCCATTTGAAGTGCCGCCTGCATAGGAGCGGTCTGGCAATTTACCATACGCTGTTTTAATTAGATTTTTTGCCATAGGCGTGAGTTTGGTAATTGCACCATAGCCGTAGTTAATTCTGGCTTGAGGGTCTAAACCAAACATTGGATTTTGTGAAGCATTATGTCCTGCATCCGAAGAAATAACAGCAAAACCATCATGTAGGGCATTAGTGAGTGGACCACCGCTACCAACCTGACCCGTTGCAGGTACTAAATTACCATCGGTTCCACCATTGCCTTGATAGAGAAAACGGCCGTTCCAATCAACAGGTAAGCGCATTTCAAAACCAATTTGATAGGTTTGTCCATCTACAGGGCTTACACGTTGATCCATATAGCCTTTGATTAAACAATGAGCGCCAATCGGTTTGTTGGCGACAGTCAAGGTGCCTGCCTCTTGAAGAGTGGCTGAGCTAATGACCGTATTGTTGTATTGAAATCCAAGTAAGTCCGTACAGCTTCCTGTCATTTTTACGCCCACAGCAGGAGATAACTGCGGTGGTTTTGTGGTTGAGGGAACTGTTGTGTCATCATTATCACTTCCACAGCCTGCCAAAGTGCCAAGCATGGCAAGCAATAAAGCGGAGTGGGTCAAAATTCGTTTATTGTTGGTGTAATTCATTTATTCATATCCTTATTGAATGAATGGTCGCAATTAATCTAAAACCAGAAAATTAGCTGTGCTTCGTGCAATCATTTTGTTGTTTTGCCAAGCTTCACTTTCAAGATTCAGTACAGTTTTGCCTTGTTTAATGAATCGGCATTTTGTAATGACTTCGCCTACAGCACAGGGTCTTAAAAAATCCATCGTTAAGTTGATGGTGGTAGCTGGTTTACGGTCATTGGCAAGAAATGCAAAAAGCCCCATCACGTCGTCAAGCATGGCGCAGATCATGCCGCCCTCAACAGTGCCGCGTGGATTGGTAAAGCTTTCTAGGGCTGTGTAGTGGATGGTGAGTTCAGTGTTTTTGTCATTCCAATGGATATTGTGTCCACCCAAATGGTGGTGGATGGGCGGTAAATGTTCTAAAGTTTTTTGATCCATAATGAGGGGTCCATCCTTTTTGTAAGCGTTATAAAAATTATTATTTCAGGGTATAGGCATCATAAATAACCGCTTTTCCCAAACGCATTGCACTACCTACCGCAACGGTCTGGTTAAGCCACGCATATTTAGGTGAACTGGTTTCAAATTGCATGGTGATTTTGAAATAGTAGTTTTTCGGGTCGACATCTTTGCCTTGAGCAAGCTGTTTTAGTGTTTCTGCTGAGCCATGTCGGTAACCTTTGGTTTGAAGATAAATAAGTGCGCCGTCATCGGTTTCTAACAAATATCGTGTATCAATAATTGCCAGTCCTTTACTGTCAACGATTTGCCAATCTGCGCCATTATTTAAAATACGGCCTTTAAGTGATTTCCCTTCAAATGTTCCACCTGTAATGGGAATAATTCGGCGTTTACCAGCCTCACTAGTGGTGCCTAATTCCCAAACAGGCGCATTTAAATCAACACTAAATTTTGCTAAAGCCTCAAGCTGAATGGGTGGTGGGCTATATTGCGTTTCGGCATGAGTCAGGGCAATCAGACTCATTCCGCAGAGTAGCGTTACAACTTTCTTCATGATGAATTTCCCGAAATAAAAAGAGGTTCTATGTGTGACAGAACCTCTAGTTTTGAATTATTTAAATTTCCATGTGTAGTCGATGTTGATACGGGTTTCGTTTACAGGTTTGATGTTGGCTGTAGATAGCATATTGTTGTCATAGATTGCATAGCGTGCGCGTAAACCTAGATTTTTTAACCAGCCACTTTGAACGGTGTAACCTAAATCAAAGTCTGTTTCGCGTTCTTTTAGATTGGTTCCGCCTAAGTTGGGTGCATAAATATTGTGACCTGTGGTGTAACGGGTCATAAAACGTAAACCCGGCACATAATCTTTAAAGTCATATTCATAGCGGAAGCTATAGGCTTTCTCTTTTGGGTTTAAAAACTCACCTGGCCATGTGTCGATGAGAAGCCCAGTTTCACCACCAGTCAAATACGGAAACGCGGTGTCGCCGTGATGTTGGAAGGTTCCAAAAATAAATTTATGGTTTTGATGTTTAAGTTCGAAATGCGCATGATAAAGATCATTATCGACTAAGCCTGCTTTTGCTTGTCCGTCATCTCGGCTACGGTAATAGCGTAATTGCGAGCTAAGATTAGTGGTGTCATTAATTTTATGTTGGTGTAGGGCACCGACCATGGTCTGGTTATAAAGATCATCAACATCCATGTAGAAAGCGGTGAGCTTGATCGTTGGATCAAGCTGATAGTTTCCACCTAAATAATAAAGACCATCAGTCTCAGCACTTTTAAATCGTCCATTCACCCCTGAAATTTTAATTTTTTCATAGTTGGTCGAATCACGATGATTCACTTTGTCGAGGTAGGCCGCTTGTAAGTCGAAATCTTTAATATCTTTACTGGTCAGTGAAATTCCTCGATAGGTTTGAGGAAGCAAACGAGCAGGTGAAGCCACTAAAACAGGATTCATCGGCATTAGCGTACCAATACGCAGCTCGGTTTGGCTCATTTTCGCTTTTGCTGTGACCCCAATTTCGCCATAAGAGTCAGCAGGTTCATTGGTGCGCGTGTCTCTAGGTAAGTTTCCTGTACCGCCATGCTCTGCATCGGCATCAAGTTTAAAACCCGCTGTTGCAAGCACATCCAACCCAAAACCGACAGTCCCTTCGGTATAACCTGAATTGGCTTTAAGAATAAAACCTTGTGTCCAGTCCTTGGCAGCAGGGTAAGCAGATTGCTCTTGGTAATCGCGGTCAAAATAGAAATTTCGTGTGGTGAGTTCTACTGAACTGTTATCAATAAAATTGCCAGCCCACACTGAACCAGAGAGCATGAGGGTAGAGTACATCCATAATTTTGACATAGCATTTCTTCCTGAAATAACATTTTTTTGTTTTAAACAAGGCATAGTTGTTGTGTCTGCCTTGTTTAGTTTTAAATCGAATTATTTTCCGAGCAGTTCTCGGGCGACGATTTCTTTCATAATTTCATTGGTTCCCCCATAAATTTTTTGTACCCGCGCATCCACAAAAAAGCGTGAAATCGGATATTCCTGCATGTAGCCGTAGCCGCCAAAAAGCTGAAGTAACTGATCAATCACTTCACATTGAGCGTCGGTAAGAAAGCACTTCAATGCGGCAACCTGAGTCACGCTTAACTGGTGTTGTTGATATAGCGCTGCACATTGATCTACAAAGGCTTGAGCAGCTTTTGCTTTGATTTGCGCGTTTGCGAGCACAAAGCGCGTGTTTTGCATTTGGCTTAAAGGTTGCCCGAAAGCTTTACGTTCCAATACATAGTCTTTGGTGATTTCGATGGCCCCCAAAATGGACCCCAAAGCCATCATGGAAATGCTCAAACGTTCACGCGGTAACTCTTGCATTAAATAAGCAAAGCCTTGTCCTTCTTCACCCAAACGTTGTGTGATAGGTACACAAACATCATCAAAAAACAGTTCAGCTGTATCTTGAGCATGTAGCCCGATTTTTTGTAAGGAACGGCCTTTTTTAACACCGTCTAAAGCGGCATCGACTAATAAAATCGAAATGCCTTTTGCTTTGGCTTGTGGATTAGTTTTAGCCACCAAAACAATCAAGTCAGCATGTAAACCATTTGATATAAATGTTTTTGAACCATTAATACGGTAGTGGTCATTTTCTAAAATCGCTTGAGTGCGTATTGCCTGTAAGTCTGAACCAGCATTAGCCTCTGTCATGGCGATGGCAGTGACGACTTCACCCGTCACCATTTTCGGTAACCAATAACGTTTTTGCTCTTCAGTTCCAATATTTTGCAGATAAGGAGAGACCAACTCATTTTGCCCGCCAATGGCAACCGCTAAAGATGCAAAACCAGCTTGAGCCGTTTCTTGAACCAACATGAGTGAGTAGTGCACAGGAGCGCCGTAACCGCCATACTCCTCGGGCACATCGACGCACAAAAAGCCATTTTCCCCAAGACGAAGCCATAGATCACGTGGGATGAGACCATCGTGTTCCCACTGTTCATAATACGGGGCAACCTGTTCTTTTAAGAACCTGCGATAGCTGTCCCGAAATAGTTCAAATTCTGTATCGTGTGGCATGTTGAACCTTTTTTTAGGCAAAAGTGGGGCTATTGCCCAAACCGAAGTTTGAGCTTCCTTTTTTATTTCAATAGCTTATTGCTTTAAGGTGGGCACTCGAATAATAAGTGGGTTGTCGCCCTGCTTTTGATAAAGCTCATCAATTAAAGCTGCACGACGTTTCGTAATATTGCTTTGATTGAGATTGCCTTTATCAGTCACTTCTCCAGCATCGAGCTGAGGTGGTTCAGTCATTAAATAAAGCATTGAGACTGTATTTGAACTGCCAGTCGCATCTTTATTAAATGTCGTTAAAAATTGACGGAACCATTGCTGGACTTTAGGGTGCTGTAATATCTCTGCTGGAGAATGTTCGCCAAGCTTAAGGCCTGCGTATTGAGCACAAGCTTCTAATTTTGGAAAAATCAGAAAACCCACGGCATTGAGGTTTGAACCTGTAATACAAACATCTTGAACCAGTAAATTACCTTGAATGAGCACTTTGTTGCGTATGGTGCCGACATTTACAAAAGTACCTGTATTGAGTTTAAAGTCTTCGGCAATTCGTCCGTCATACATCAGGCCTTTAGTCGGATCATTAACATCGACTAAACGCACCGCATCACCCGTATGGAAAAAGCCTTCATCATCAAACACAGTGCTTTGCTGGTCTGCTTTTAACCGCCAATAGCCTTTCATGACGTGTTTGCCACGAACACAAAACTCTAGTTTGTCATCACATGGCACTAGCTTAATTTCACATCCTGGAGCAGGGTAACCAATAAAGCCAGCCATCACGCGTGGGCCAGTGGTAAAAGCACAAGATGGGGCGGTTTCAGTCATGCCCAACCCACTCATAATGCGAATTTTTTCTCCGCAATGCTGCTGAGCAATTTTATCGAGTCTGTTCCAGCCCGCTTCTGAAAGTGCTGCACCTGCAAAGAATAAAATTTTAACTTTGGCAAAAAAGCGGTCTCTTAATTCTTCATCTTTTTCTAAAGCTTCTGTGAGTTCTTCCCAGCCTTTTGGCACATTTAAATAAACTGTTGGAGAAATTTCTTTAAGATTACGAATGGTTTCGTCAAATTTTCCTGCAACGGGTTTGCCGTCATCAATGTAAATTGTACCGCCGTTATAGAGTGCGATGCCGACATTGTGACTGCCTCCAAACGTGTGGTGCCAAGACAGCCAGTCGAGTAGGACAGGTGGCGTTTCTTCAAACTCAGGGAAAGTTTGTAATAACATCTGCTGATTAACACACAACATTAAATGCGTAGTCGGCACAGCTTTAGGTAGTTTGGTTGAACCTGACGTAAATAAGAATTTGGCAATTTGGTTTTCATCAAGGCTTTGATAAAACTCTTGAACATTTGAAACTGGTGTATCTAACAGCGACTGAAAAGATGTGCAGATTTGATTGCCCACAAGACCTTTATTCGTGACCACTTCAATGTCAGCTGTAATACATGTCTGAATCGCTTTGGCAAAGGCCTGACCATCGCTAGCGTAGACTAGGCCAGGTGTAAGCACTTCAAACACATGTTTAAGTTTGCCAAAGTCTTGAGAAATCAAAGAATAGGCTGGTGAAATTGCTGAAAAAGGCACACCCGCCAGCATGGCAGCCATAGATAGTGTTAAATGTTCGAGATCATTACCACTTAAAATGACCAGAGGTCTCTCTTGGCTTAACTTACGTTCATGTAAAGCCTGAGCAATGTGCCATGCACGTTGTAAAACTTCTGCATAACTCAGTTTGACCCATTCACCTTGAGCATTGCGTTTTGCTGCAAAAATATGGTCTGGTTTGGTTTGTGCAAAATGAATTAACCGATCTGTCAGTTTTTGTGGATACGGTTTTAATTGCTCTTTTGGGTTGATATAGAGCGTGTCATCTTTATGGTGATAATGAATATCATGTTGCCCTAATTTTACGAACCGTTCGCGGTCTTGTGATTGAGTGGCATTCATTTGCATTTCTTTCACTCCATGGAAAGCGCATCACTGCGCTTTATTTTTTTGCATCATGCAATTTTTATTTAATATGTTGTTGTCCGCATTACCCTGACTAAATCGGGTAATGACGTGATTGGGTTTGAATGGTAATCCAGCGTAGGTCGGTAAATTCGGCAACAGAGACTTTACTACCAAAACGTCCGTAACCACTCGATTTTGTTCCGCCAAATGGCATTTGAGCTTCATCATGTACGGTTGCGCCGTTAATGTGACAAATACCCGAATCAATTTGTTGAGCCACTTCCAGTGCTTGCGAAATATTTTGACTAAACACTGCCGAAGAAAGGCCGAACTCGCTGTCATTTGCCAGTGCTACGCCTTCTTCAATGCTTGAAAAGCGTTGAACTGTACATACAGGGCCAAATGATTCTTCACGGTAAAGCAGCATGTCAGGTTTAATATTGAGCACCAGCGTCGGTTGCATGGTGGTATCTTCAATATGAATACCTAAAGGTAAGTCAGCACCTTTGTTTTGAGCATCTTCCAGCAAATGCTGAATACGGTTTGCAGCACGTCGACTTTCTAAAACACCCAATGCATTTTCTTTTAAAGTCGGATTGCCCGCCTGAATAGAACGTGTTTTCTCAATCAGCTTTTCAATAAACTGGTCGGCAATATTGTCTTGAACCAAAACACGTTCGGTCGACATACAGATTTGACCCTGATTAAAGAACGCTCCAAAAGCGACTGCATTTACGGCTTCATTAATGTCAGCTTCATTTAAAACCACGACAGGCGCCTTACCACCCAATTCAAGTAAAACAGGTTTTAAATATTTGGCAGCAGTCTCTGCAATAATTTTTCCGACTTTGGTTGAACCCGTAAAATTAATACGTTTGACGGCTGGATGAGAGACTAAACGCTCAACAATTTGTGGTGCATCTTCGGCGGCATGAGTAATGACATTTACCACACCTTCACCAAGACCTGCTTCGTATAACACTTCGCCAATCAGACGATGTGTTGCTGGGCAAGCTTCAGATGCTTTTAATACAACGGTGTTGCCACAAGCCAAAGGCATGGCAAGCGCACGCGTTGCCAAGATGACAGGCGCATTCCAAGGTGCAATTCCTACAATCACACCGCAAGGAACCCGCACACCCATGGCAAGATTGCCCGGCACATCTGACGGAATCAGGCTTCCGTCAATTTGTGTGGTCATTGCTGCTGCTTCACGTAACATGTTGGCAGCAAGGTGAACGTTAAACCCATACCATGTCGCAGTTGAACCCGTTTCTTGCATTCCAATTTCAATGAATTGCTCGGTCTTTTGGTCCATTAAATCGGCTGCTTTTAACAAACGTAAGCGACGTTCGGTAGGCGAGAGTTTCGACCATACTTTAAAAGCTTGTTGTGCCGAGTCGATTGCACGATCAACATCGTCCAATGTTGCAGCAGCAGCTTTAGTTGCCACTGATCCATCAATGGGGCTAATACGCTCAAAAGTTGCCTGATTTGATGCATCAACAGATTGACCGTGAATAAGTAACTGTACATTTTGCATGGGTTGTGTCCTTACATTGCCATTAGAGAATCAAAAGTTAACCAGTACGTTTGTAGCTCTGTAAACCCGGTTTAATTGATTTTTCATCTAAGAATTGTTTCAAACCTTCTTGGCGGCCATTTTCTGTATCACGGTGGATACATTGATCGAGCTTGGCATATAAGTAGTCTTCGTTTTGGTCCCAAGTGAGTTCACGGCAACGCTTAAATCCATTTTTAGCTGTGCGAAGAACCACAGGGTTTTTCTCAAGTAGGCAATTTGCAAGTTCAGTGACTTCTGCTTTTAACTGTTCAAGCGGTACGCTTTTGTTCACAAGGCCCATGTTTTCGGCTTCTTTACCAGTAAAGGTTTTGCCTGTCATGATGTAGTACAAAGCTGCACGGTGACCAACAGTATCCGCCATTGCCTTGCTTACAAGGTTGCCCGGTGGAATACCCCAGTTAATTTCAGATAAGCCAAATGTTGCTTCATCTGCTGCAATTGCGAGGTCACAAGCCACTAAAGGTGAGAAACCGCCTCCAAAGCACCAGCCGTTGACCATAGCAATTGTTGGTTTTGAATACATGCGAAGAAGTTGCCACTGCCAACGGCATGAGTCGCGGCGAATACGTTCTTGATAAATTTCTGGCTGAGTATCGACTTCACGGAAATATTCCTTCAAGTCCATGCCTGCTGTCCAAGAATCACCTGCACCTGTCAACACAAGCACACGTGCATTTTGGTCAAGTTCTATGGCTTCAAGTACATCAATCATTTCACGATTGAGTGTAGGACTCATGGCATTTTTCTTTTCTGGGCGGTTTAGTGTTACCCATGCAATTCCATCTTCAACTTTAACATCTACTGTTTCCCAGCGGTTTTCATAACTCATCTTCATACTCCTTGAATGATTTTTAGCTGTTCTGGGATTTAATTTAATATCAGTTAAACTTACATTCAAGTCTTTTTTATAAAATTTCTTAAATATTTTATAATTCATTGTATTATAAATAATAATTAACTTTAAAAATAATTTAATATAAAAATGTGTTGATTTTTTAGTAAGTTTAACTGATATTTTTGGTGTGTTTAAACAATAATACACAAAGGGCTAAATGGAACGACTAGTCAATAAGGGATAACACAATGGAAAAGATATTAGGACAGTCTGCAAGGGCAAAAATCACGTTGCTATTATGCTTTGCAATAGCAATTTTTGAAGGTTTTGATCTTCAGTCAATGGGGGTAGCCGCCCCCCGAATGCGGGCTGAGTTTATGTTAGACAATGGCCAGATGGCGTGGGCATTTAGTGCTGCAATTTTAGGAACACTACCAGGTGCGATATTAGGCGGTAGATTTGCAGATATTGTAGGGCGTAAGAAAATTCTGATTTTTAGTATTTTACTTTTTGGAATGATGTCTTTGCTAACAGCCTATGCTGCTAACTTCAGTTTGCTGTTACTCATCCGTTTTTGTACCGGTTTAGGAATGGGTGGGGCACTTCCGATGATGATTACACTTGCCTCTGAAGCCGTACCTGATCAGCATAAGGGCAAAGCGGTAAGTATCATGTATAGCGGCATTCCATTTGGTGGATTACTCACTTCTGTCGTTGCTATGTCGTTGGCGGGTGATGCAGAGTGGCGTCATATTTTCTATATTGGTGGTATAGCGCCTATTTTATTAATTCCACTGATTATGCGCTTTTTACCTGAGTCCAATGATTATCTACAGCGGAAAGTTCAGGCACAAAAAACCACTCCCTTCTTTGAAGTTCTGTTTGCCAAAGAACGTCGTATGTCAACGATTCAGCTTTGGGTGAGTTTCTTCTGTACCTTAGTGGTGCTCTACTTCTTGTTGAACTGGTTGCCATTGCTCATGGGCGCGCAAGGCTTATCGAAATTACAGGCAAACTATGTGCAGATGGGCTATAACGTTGGCGGAATTTTAGGTTCAATCCTCATGGGTGTATTGCTTGATAAAATACGCATGAGTTTTGTGATTAAGCTGATTTATCTTGGCATTCTATTCTCGCTTTGCTGCTTGGCAATTTCTCCAACCGTTGCATTACTGGCGCTTTCGGCAGTAGGCTGTGGTTTATTTATTGTGGGTGGACAATCGGCACTGTACGGCTTGGCTGCCATGTATTATCCAACGGAAATGCGTGGAACTGGAGTCGGTGCGGCGGTTGCAATTGGGCGTATCGGTTCTTTTGCAGGACCTTTAATGGCTGGTTTTTTACTCTCGCTTGGACAAAGCTCGACCATTGTGATTGGTTCAAGCATTCCGGTGATTTTAATTGCAGCGATCTCTGCATTACTTCTTGTCAAAAAACCTAAACAGCCTGTACATTTAGTACAAAGCTCAGGTGCTCGCTAAGTTTTAACGAAAGTATGGGGTTAGCGCCTCATACTTTCACTACAGATTTTCTTATGATGATTGAAAGGTTATGGTACGTTCGAATTCAGTTCAAAAAAAAGTAGAAGATGAGCCTAAGTTAAGTTACATGATTGCTCGTGTTGACCGAATTATTAGTAAACATTTAACAGAACATTTAAAAGAGCTTGAGATTACCTTGCCGCAATTTACTGCGCTTTCTGTTTTAGCTTCAAAAAGTAATGTATCCAATGCTAAGCTTGCTGAGCGCTCTTTCATTAAGCCGCAATCTGCCAACAAAATTTTGCAAGATTTACTGGTCAATGGCTGGATTGAGAAAAAACCAGACCCAACCCATGGCCGCCGTATTTTAATTACGCTGACTCAAAGCGGTGTTGATAAGCTAAATAAATGCAATGAAGTTGTTTTAAAAGTTGAAGAAAAAATGCTTGAAGGCATTGATATTAACTTGGCTTATTTAATCCGTAACAACCTAGATATTATGGTCAATAATCTTAAAAATCTTTGATCAAGTGTGGTTGGTAATTTAATTTTTTAAACTCAACAAAAATGCTTAAGCACTGATTCACACAGAAAATTTATTTCATTTTACAAATGAACTTGCTAGCATCGAAGTGACGTTTTTGGTGATGTGTGGCAGCGAATGTCTTCAGGACAACAAGTTTTACTTAAACTAAGAAAAATGATTATTTCAGGGGAATTTGAAGGCGGTGCCAGAATTGCCGAAATTCCGACTGCCGAGTTACTTGGTGTTTCAAGGCAGCCTGTTCGTATTGCCTTTCGCTTGCTTGAGCAAGAAGGCCTCCTCATTAAAAACCCAACTCGTGGTTACACGGTTCGTGAAATTTCAGAACAACTTGTTCATGATGCGCTCGAAGTGCGCGGTGTACTTGAAGGATTGGCTGCGAAAACTTTGGCAGAACAAGGCTTAAGCGAAGAACAGAAAAAGACGCTGCAACATTGCATTCAAGAAACTGAAAAACTATTTAATGATAAAGATGAGTTTGGCGATGCCGAACTCGAACGTTATCATCATTTTAACGTCATTTTTCATGACACTATTATTGAAGGTGCACAAAACGTCGCACTCATACAAGCCTTGGCAAAAAACAACCAATTACCGATGGCTTCTGCTCAAGCTATTACTTATGACCAGAATCAAGCTTTGTCAGAATATCGCCGTTTGCACTATGCACATTTACAGCATTGTTCGATTTTTGATGCGTTGGTACATCGTCAGGCAGGGCGTGCTGAAACTTTAATGCGTGAGCACAGTAGTGTCGTGATTTTGGGTGAAACGCTCAGAAATGTTTTAAGCGCTTAAGATGAAAATAAGTTCCTTTATATTTGAATAAAGGAACTTAAATATTAAAGCTCAATCACAAGGTTTTTAGTTTTTGCACGAGAACAGCAAGGCGTAAATTGGTCATTTAGTGCATGTTCCTCATCGGTCATGAACATATCGCGATGATCTGGCGTGCCTTCTACAACGCGGGTAATACAAGTGCCACAAATGCCTTGTTCACAAGAAACAGGAATATCAAAACCATTTGCAATTAATGCTTCAGTAGCAGTTTGCTCTGGTAATACTTCAATTCGACGGCCCGTACCTTTAACTTCAATAGTGAAAGCTTCATCATTAGACGTATCTACTTTTTGCGCGACAAAATGCTCTTGATGTAACTGTTCTCTGTGCCAACCGGCTTGTTCAGCCGAGCTCATGACAAACTGCATAAACCCTGTCGGACCGCATACATATAAGTGTCTATCTGATGAACTCTGACCTAAAACCTCTGCCATATTACATTCAGTGTCTGGTTGATCTTGAATATGAAAATGGACTTGGTCACCAAAATGCTCGGTTAAATTGCCATAGAAAGCAATCATTTCATGACTACGAACAAAGTAGTGCAATTCGAAAGGAATATTGGCTGACTTAAGCCGATACGCCATCGATAAAATGGGGGTAATGCCAATACCACCAGCAAAGAGAACCGCCTGTTTGGTTTGAGGGTGAATTTCAAATAAATTACGAGGTTCACCAATCTTTAAATGATCACCTTCACGATATTCAGTATGGATACAACGTGAACCACCGCGTGAGTTAGCATCATGTAAAACACCAATTACATAACGATGCTTTTCACTGCAACAATTTGAAAGTGAATATTGACGGGTTAGGCCGTTTTTAAGATGCACATCAATATGAGCACCTGCTTCAAAATTCGGTAGCTCTGTACCATTTGTTGCAACCAATTCAAAGGCACGAATGGTCGGGGTCAGCTGGTGAATTTTTTGAATAATAACGTCCATGTTCATGCTCCTTTAAATAATCCGAATGTTTGGAAACTTTTGTGCGGATGTTTCAGGAGGCGTTTTATTTTCTTCGGCAAGTAGTCGGTCAATCACCTTACGAGACTGTACACCGCCTGCGTCAATATTGAGCATCAGTAACTTGCGATATGGATTGTTCAAAATATTTTGCTGCTGTTGCTCCAGCATTTCTAAATCTTCAGTAAAGATTTTTCCTTGGCCTTCACGAATTTGATCGGTGAGTTCAGCATTGTTTGGCTGGAAGTTGCGTGCCATTCCCCAGAAATACCAATGTGAGGTTTCAGTTTCCGGCGTAATAAAATCGACAACAATTGACGAAACTTTTTTTTCTTTTGGTGCGTTATAACCGCCATGTCCAGCATGTGCTACACCCACTTCAATATGCACATTACTTGGAGCAAAGAAGTGGCAACGTTGCCAACGGTCAACAGGTACATCATCTGCCAAGTGATTGCCGCGAAGGGCCATTTGCCAAAATGGAGGCGCGATCACATTTTCCATGTAGCGTTCAGTAATGACATGATCACCATCAACTTTAGTGATTGGTAATGATTCATCAATCTCTTTTTGACCAATACTGCTTGAGTGAACATAAGTCTCGTGGGTTAAATCCATAAGATTATCGACCATGAGGCGATAGTCACATTGAATATGGAACAGGCCTCCGCCATAGCTCCATTCAGGATGATCTGCCCATTCTAAAGTTGGGAGTTTTGATTCATCTGCTAATGCCTTTTCGCCTGGCCATATCCAAATAAAACCAAACTTTTCAACAACTGCATATGCTTTGTTGCAAGGGAAACCATTTACACGTTGAGCTGGCATTGAAACAGTCTTTCCGTCACAACCCATCACTAAACCATGATAGCCACACACGAGGTTTCCATCTTCGACATAACCTAGTGAAAGTGGGGCACCACGATGGGGACAAAAATTTTCAACGGCTGCAACTTGGTTTTCTTTACCACGGTAAAAAACGATTTTTTCACTACAAATAGTGCGACCTAGTGGTTTGTCTTGGATTTCTTCTGGGCGGCAGGCAACATACCATGCATTTTTAATAAACATTGTGACGACTCCTTATCACTTATTGGATCCAATTTATAATAAATAAAAATAATGGTCAATTGATAAACAGCATATTTCTTAAAAATGTTGCTCGTTATAGTTGGTGGATTTGTATGTTTTTAATTGCTATCAAAGGCTTTTGTATTTCTTTTAAGTTTTAGAGGTGAAATCTTTTATGGTTTTTAATTTGGATCCAAAATATTCCAATCCTAAGCTGAAGTTGGATCGTTTTTCGAATAGCCGATTTGAAAATGGGTAAATAATTTATGGATCCATATTTTTATTTTAAACATTTATTAATAAATTATAGATATATTTTTCAATGTATTGTTGGTTGTTAAATTAAATTTAAAAAAATATTGTTGATTTTTTGGATCCAAATATTCAGTATAGAAAAAGAGCAGGATGCTCAAAAACAAATATTCCTCTAAGTCATTATGGATACGGATGTGCATAACCACCCAATCGCTCATATCAGCAATGTCGTGTGTATATCTTATCCAAGGGAGATACACAAATGGAAAGAGACGTTCTAAGTGAGATCAATCAAAACAACATGAGCCGCTACCAATGGTTCGTCATTTTGATCTGTATTTGTCTTAATATTATTGATGGCTTTGACGTGATGGTGATGGCATTTACCGCACCGTCCGTGTCCGCAGAATGGTCACTTTCAGGGGCGCAAATTGGCTTGTTGCTCAGTTCAGGTCTTTTTGGAATGGCTGCTGGTTCTATTTTTCTTGCACCTTTAGCCGATAAAATTGGTCGTCGTTTACTCATCTTAGTTTGTCTTGTAATTGCTGGTCTTAGCATGTTGGGCTGTGCTTTTGTACAAAGCCATGGCATGTTAGCAGCACTGCGGTTTATTACTGGAATCGGGGTGGGTGGCATCCTTGCGAGTAGTAATGTACTGGCAAGTGAATATGCGAATGCTCGCTGGCGCAGTCTTGCAGTGAGTTTAATGTCTACCGGTTATGGAATTGGCGCGACACTGGGTGGAGTACTATCACTGGCATTGATTGAACATTTAGGTTGGCGTTCAATCTTTTTAGCGGGTGGAATCACCACCATTGCAATGCTACTGATCAGCGCATGGTTATTGCCTGAATCTTTAGATTACTTACTCGCGAAACGACCAAAACAGGCATTGGAACGAATCAATGCAACTGTAAACCGCATGGGGCTTAACGAACTATCAGTTATGCCGCGCTATGAAAAAATGAGTACGCAAAATGGCAGTGAACTTAGCAAATTATTTGCGGGGCAACTGGGATTTCAAACACTTTGTCTGTGGTTTGCATTCTTTTTAGTGATGTTTGGCTTTTACTTTGTCATGAGCTGGACACCAAAAATTCTTATTTCAATGGGAATGTCACCAGAGCAAGGGGTAAGTACAGGTATTTTAATTAGTATTGGTGGTATTTTCGGTGCAGCCATTATTGGTTTACTCGCATCACGCATAAAAATTTTCTATGCCTTAAGCCTATTTTTAGGGCTAACGTCTGCATGTGTTTTTCTATTTGTCGCAGTCTCGTCTCAAGTGAGTGTCGCACTCATGGTGGGGTTATTACTCGGCACACTTATTAATGGCTGTGTGGCAGGTCTATATTCTATTTCTCCAACAATTTATGACGCCGAAATCCGTAGTCGCGGTGTGGGTTATGCCATTGGTTTTGGCCGTATTGGGGCAATTTTATCGCCAACGATTGCAGGTATTTTTCTGGATAAAGGTATAGCACCCGCAACGCTGTATGCCTATTACGGTGTGGTCTTTATTTTGGCTATTTTCCTGATTTTAAGTTTGGGTAGTGCTTTTTATCGAAGTAAGAAAGAGCAAAACTACTCTCTTAAAACAGCACCTTAATCCATTATAAATTAAATAGTTGAGATAAAAAATGAAAAATACACCATTGTGGGTGGGGGTATGCTTGTGCCCATTATTTACTCAAGTTGTGCATGCCGAGTTTATTTCAGACAGTAAAGCTGAGCTGACACTTCGTAATTTTTACTTTGACCGAGACTATAAAAAAGACCCATATCCCTATACAGCAGCCAGAGATTGGGCACAGGGTCTAATTTTTAAAGGACAGTCTGGTTATACTGAAGGGACAGTTGGGTTCGGTGTTGATGTGCTGGCAATGGCGGGTTTTAACCTGATGGGAAGTCGCGCTGATGACTATGCACGTAGTGGCTTATTACCCGTCAATACTGATAACTCGCGTGACGATTATTATGGAAAAATTGGTATTACAGGGAAGGCTAAATTTAGAAAAAATGAGCTTTTTGTGGGTGATCTGGTTCCACAATTACCGACCATATTTTCATCGCCAGCCCGTTTGTTCCCCCAGACTTATCGCGGTATTCGCTTTGTTTCAAATGAAATTCCAAATCTTCAACTCGAAGGGTTTTATGTTGACGAAGTGCGTCAACGCGATTCAATTCGCTTTACCGATGTTGGAACGGACAATATCAACCGTCGTTTTGACAAGGCAGCAACCACTGATTCTTTTTACACGCTGGGAGGAAGTTATCAGTTAAAGGACTACCGTTTACGCGCTTACCATGCCGAACTCAAAGACATTTACCAGCAACAATTTTTGGGTTTTAACGGAAAACAGCCTTTAAATGACCAGCTTAATTTTTTAAGTGACGTGCGTTTTTTTAATAGTGAAGAAACTGGAAGCAAAAAAATAGGAGAGGTCGATAACCGCCATATAAGTGGTTTATTTGGTTTGAACTATCAAAACCATACGGTTTCTTTGGGCTATATGCAGTCGTTTGGCTCGACTGGTTTGCCGTTTTTGTCGGGAACAGAAAGTCCAGTCGTGCTTGATTTTATGAGTTCGGATTACTCAAATAAAGACGAAAAAGTCTATTCGATTCGTTATGAATATGACTTTAAAAATGCACGATTAGGGGATGTTTCATTAAATGGACTGCGCTTTATGACCCGCTATGCAAAAGGCGAAGATATTGATTTGCTGCAATATGGTGATCAGCGTTTCAAAGAAGAGTCGATGGAGTTTGATTTAGGCTATAAAATTCCTGAAGGGAAATTAAAAGGCCTAGGCATGCGAGCTCGTTTTTCTCACTATCGTAACGATATGCCAAGCAATATGACATTTCACTCGGCAAATGAAACACGGTTGAATGTTGATTACACCTTTAAATTTTAATGCTCAATATTTAAGTAAATTAAAGACAAGTTAAAACATTGTAAGCATCAATGTTTTAACTTTAGTTATCAACTTCACAAAATCACTCTATAATACCGCCAATCTTATTAAAGCCAATTGAGTCGTTCATTAAACACATGGCTTTAATCTCTCATTTTTTTAAGTCAATTTCTTCGCTGTGATTCGGCTTATTTTTCAATATTTAGAATTTTATGTGTCTGTGCTGACACATAAAAATATTTAGGTGCCAGCATGGAAATCAAGGTTAATTATCTCGACAATCTTCGACAGGAAGCTAAGTTCGATGACTTTACGGTAATTGCCGATCAACCAATTCGCTACAAGGGTGACGGTTCGGCACCGGGCCCATTTGACTATTTTTTAGCATCGTCAGCATTGTGTGCCGCTTACTTTGTAAAAGTGTATTGTGCAGCCCGAGATATCCCAACCGATAATATTCGTTTATCGCAAAATAATATTGTTGATCCTGAAAACCGCTACAAACAAACATTTAAAATTCAGATTGAATTACCAGCCGATATTTCAGATAAAGATCGTCAAGGGATTTTACGTTCAATCGACCGTTGTACTGTTAAAAAAGTGATTCAAACTGGCCCTGAATTTATTATTGAAGAAGTTGAAAGCATTGATGCAGATGCGCAAGCATTGTTATTGCCAAGCTTAACTTCAGAAAGCCATACCTATATTCAGGGTAAAGACCTGCCATTAGAAGAAACCATTGCCAATATGTCAGCTATTTTGGCAAATTTGGGTATGAAGATTGAAATCGCGTCTTGGCGTAATATTGTTCCGAATGTGTGGTCATTACACATTCGTGATGCACAGTCTCCGATGTGCTTTACCAATGGTAAAGGTGCCACTAAAGAAAGTGCTTTGGCTTCTGCATTAGGCGAGTTTATTGAGCGCCTTAACTGTAACTTCTTCTATAACGACCAGTTCTGGGGTGAAGAGATTGCCAATGCTGAATTTGTGCATTATCCAGATGAAAAGTGGTTTAAACCGGGTCCAAATGGTGAATTACCTAAAGAAATCTTAGATGAATACTGTCTTGAGATTTACAACCCAGATGATGAATTACTCGGTACGCATTTATATGACACCAATTCAGGCAACGTAGAGCGTGGTATTTGTTCGCTACCTTTTGTGCGCCAGTCTGACGATGAAGTTGTCTATTTCCCATCAAATTTAATTGAAAACTTGTACTTAAGTAATGGTATGAGTGCAGGCAACACTTTGGCAGAAGCCCAAGTTCAATGCTTGTCAGAAATTTTTGAACGCGCTGTAAAACGTGAAATTTTAGAAGGTGAAATTGCACTTCCAGATGTACCTGAAGACGTATTAGCAAAATACCCAAGTATCGTTGCTGGTATTAAAGGTTTAGAAGAGCAAGGTTTTCCTGTTCTCGTTAAAGATGCATCGTTAGGTGGTCAGTTCCCTGTAATGTGTGTGACTTTGATGAACCCACGTACGGGTGGTGTGTTTGCGTCTTTCGGTGCGCATCCAAGTTTTGAAGTTGCGTTGGAACGTAGTCTGACTGAATTACTTCAAGGTCGTAGTTTTGAAGGCTTAAATGATTTACCACAACCTACTTTCCAAAGTAATGCAGTGACTGAGCCGAATAACTTTGTTGAGCATTTTATTGACTCAAGCGGTTTGGTATCTTGGCGTTTCTTTAGTTCTAAATCGGACTATGACTTTGTTGAATGGGATTTTTCTGGAGAAGGCGAAGAGTCGAATGCAGACGAAGCTGCAACATTGTTCGGTATTCTCGAAGAGATGGGCAAAGAAGTTTATATGGCAGTATATGAGCACCTAGGTGCGACCGCTTGCCGTATTTTAGTACCGGATTATTCAGAAATTTATCTCGTTGAAGATTTGATTTGGGACAATACCAATAAAGCACTTTCATTCCGTGAAGATATTTTAAATCTGCATCGTTTGGATGATGAACAACTTGAAGCATTGGTTGAACGCTTAGAAGAATGTGAGTTAGACGATTACACTGAAATCACCACGCTCATTGGCATTGAATTTGATGACAATACAGTTTGGGGACAGCTCACGATCTTAGAGTTAAAATTGTTGATTTACGTTGCTTTGCAGCAATTTGAAGAGGCAAAAGAGTTAGTCGAAACTTACCTGCAATATAACACTAACACCGTTGAGCGTGGTTTGTTCTATCAGTGCATGAACGTGGTGCTTGAAGTGATGTTGGATGAAGAACTAGAGCTTGAAGACTACCTGACTAACTTCCGCCGTATGTTTGGTGACACACGAATGGAGGCAGTATTAGGTTCTGTAGAGGGTAGCGTTCGTTTCTACGGTTTAACACCAACAAGCATGAAACTAGAAGGACTTGATCGACATTTACGTCTGATCGAGAGCTATAAAAAATTACATGCAGCTCGCGCTAAAGCAGTAGCTTCGTAATTTAAAAAGCGAAATAAAAAAAGCCTATTTAAAAAATAGGCTTTTTTTATAAAACAAATTTCTAGTTTAAGCAGAAGCTTTGATGATCTCTACGGTTTCTGCATCTGCTCTATGATCTTGTTGCTCATCTAAAGTATGTTTAGCCGGAATATAAGACATGGCACGTTCTGCAAGAGCTGTAATGGTAAGACTTGGGTTAACGCCCAAATTGGCACCTAACATTGAACCATCTACAACATATAAGTTTTTATAGTTAAAAACGTGATTTTGTCCATCCACCACGCCACGCTCTGGACTTGAAGAAATTGCGCAACCACCCATACAGTGTGCGGTAAAAGGCACATTGAATAAAATTTCGGTAATGGTCGTCATTGGGTGCCCATTAAACATTTTGGCTACTTTTTCGGTAAAGGTATTGGCCTGTGGAATATAAACCGGTAGCTTTTTACCCTCACTGGACAATACCTTGCCAAAAGGCCAAAACCAGTTACGTTTCAAGCGCATGTTAATTGAGGCATCAGCAGTTTGCATCACTAAGAAAATCAAGGTTTGACGGGCAAAACCAACCGGATTACTCATGCGTAGAAAAATAAATGGATGGCAGATCAACGCCCATAACCAAAAGAAGATGCGTGTCCAACCAGGTTTACCTTTTGCCATGTAAGTACACATGAGACCCATTGCATCGGAACCGTTTTGGTAGCGAGTTGCTTCAATATGAGTGTCATGGTCTATGTAAATACTTGAACCAATGGCAACACCTTTGCTCATGTCGACATCTTTACCAAAGAAACGAACCCCTAAAATAGATTCGGCATTGGTACGAACTCGGTTACCCAAGTCATCGGAAATATTTGGCAGGGAACCGGACTGCTTTAAGCGGAACAACATCTCTTGGGTGCCCAAAGAAGATGCCGAGAAAATTACGTTGCGTACTCGCCATGTACGACGCTGTTTATTAAACCATGAGGTTGAGCATTCAGTGGTTACTTCATAGCCATCACTGCCATCTGCTTTGCCATTGAGTGGTTTAACATCAACAACTTTGGTTTCTTCATAAACCTTGGCACCATTTTTTTCGGCAAAGTACAAATAGTTTTTATCCAAAGTGTTTTTTGCGTTGTGTTTACAACCTGTCATGCAGCCGCCACATGCGGTACACGTCGCACGGTCTGGACCTTCACCGTTAAAATATGGGTCGGGGTAGGTTTTGCCGCCTTGTTCACCTTCGGGTGGGAAGAAAGTCGCAACACGTGTCGGTTTAAAAGTATGACCTACACCGATAGCTTCACCCATTTGTTTAAGCATATGATCAGCTGGACCAAAAATTTTATTATCCGTCACCCCAAGCATGCGTTCTGCTTCAGCATAGTGCTGCGGCATTTCATTTTTCCAATCCGCAGCATCTGCCCATGTGCCTTCATCCCAAATATGTTCAGGTGGAACGAGCAGGGTATTGGCATAGGTAATTGAGCCACCACCTACGGCATTCCCGCAAATAATAGTGACATGGCGAAAAAAGCGCATATTGAAATAGCCGAAAAGCTTCATGCCCGGACGCCAAATCCAACGGCGGGAATTCCAGTTATTTTTCGCAAAATCCTCGGCTTTCCAACGACGCCCCATTTCCATTACAGCAACTGAGTAACCTTTTTCGGTTAGACGGCAAGCAGAAACACTACCACCAAAGCCTGAACCAATAATGAGATAATCATAGTCATAATTGTTTGTTGTCATGCCGAGGCTCCTCTCTGGCGATTATTTTTTATATTGACTGTGTATGCTTATCAATGAATTGCCCAATGCGCTCAATCGAGTCATTAGATTCTTTTAGTATACCCGTGTGGAACTGAAAAACATGTCCGACTTGGTCATAAATCCTAAAGTTCGTCGGAATGCCATATTTTCCAGCTTCTTCAGCGAGACGTTTTGCATCATCTAATAAAACTTCTTCGGTACCGACATGAATCAAAATAGGCGGTAGTCCAGTTAAGTCTGCATAGAGTGGGGAACAGGTTGGGTCGGTTGCTGATTTTTGCGCGCAATAGTTTTTTGCACACCACACTAACCAGTCTTCAGACAGCATTGCATCTTGAGCTGCGTGGGTTTTCATCGTGCTTCCAGAGAGGCTTAAATCAACCCAAGGTGAAAGTAAAACTAACGCCGCTGGTAGCGGCAATCCTGCATCCCGAATAGCAATTGCAGTGCTTAAACTGAGTCCGCCGCCCGCAGAATCTCCGACAAAAACTAGTTTTTTCGGCTCTTGTCCTTGGGCAAGTAAAGCTTGATAGACTGCAACTACATCTTCAAGAGCAGCTGGGCTTGGGTGTTCTGGGGCTAGACGATATTCAGGTAACCAGACTTGTGCTTGAGCTGCATGTCCGATTTGAGCAGCAAGTTTAGTGTGACTTTTTGAGCTACCAACAACATAGCCACCGCCATGTAAATACAAGATACCCAGCCCGGACTTAGTCGTTTTGGGCTGAATATGAACTGTTGGCACTCGAGCAATTGTTTGCTTTTTTGTTTTATAACCCCGTGGCCCAAGCACAATAGCACTGGCTGCATCGCTACAAAAACGTTGTAGTTTTAGTGGTATTTTGGGGGATAAAGCTGGACGTAACGTGGTACGAATGGTCCATGCAAGAAGCTGCTTCATAATAAGAACTCATACTAGAGCTTGTCATTTATCGATCAGCATCTCTTAAAATTAAGAGTATGCTGACCACTATTTTTATTTTGCTGATTTGTTGAGTAGACGAATTTGCAACGCGGTTGCTGTTGCAAAAATCTTTTGGTAACCCTGTGGAAGAATACGTTGAATTACATCAACGACTTTTGCATCGGCTCCAATCAGTAAGCGGCGACGGTTTTTACGAACAGCCTCTAAAATTTGTTGAGCAGCTTCGTCAGCAGGGGTGCGCAGTAATTTATCGAAAGCATCTTGGCTTTTGAGAGGGTCCATTCCCAAAGATTGGACGCTATTATTCATGCGGGCAGCTTTGGCAATATTGGTACGAATACCACCCGGATGAATACACGTCGCGCTAACCCCAGCATTTTGCATATCAAGTTCTTGGCGTAGCGACTCGGTAAAGCCACGAACAGCAAATTTACTGGCGTTATAAGCACTTTGAGTCGGTTGAGCTGTTAAGCCAAACATACTAGAAATATTAATAATATGCCCATCACCACTTTGCTTTAAGTAAGGCAAAAATTCTTTGGTGCCATAAACCACGCCCCAAAAGTTAATACCAATGAGCCATTCAAGATCTTCATAGCTCACACCTTCAGCTGTGCTGCCTATTGCGACACCAGCATTATTAAAAATCAGGTTAACTTGGCCATGTTCATCTACAACTGCCTTTGCCCAAGTTGCAACTTCATCACGCTTAGCCACATCGACTTTTTGTGTAGTTACTTTGACTGAATAAGGCGTTAACAGCTCGACTGTTTTAGCTAATCCCGCTTCACTAATATCGGAAAGTGCCAGATGGCAACCTTGTTTTGCGAGTGCTATAGCAATTGCTTGTCCAATACCAGAGCCAGCACCTGTCACAGCTGCGACTTTATTTTTAAAAGACTTCATAAAATTCTCCGTTTATTTTTCTCATTTCCTATGGTGAAGCTTGTTTAAGAAATAGCCGAAACCTGAGTGTAGTTTTCAACATCGAAGCGACGAGTACGTTGTCGATATTCAAGGGTAAAACCCGGCCAGTTATTGGTATTTTTGCCATCCGCAGTCTGATACCAACTGGTACAACCTTGTGCCCAGACAGTTTTTTTCATTTTTTCTTGAATGCTTTGATTAAACTCATGTTGAACTTCTGCACGAACATTGGTGAACAAAAGTTTGTTTTGTAAGGTTGTTTGAATGGCATCTAAAATATAATTCACTTGGCTTTCAATCATATAAACAATTGAGTTGTGCCCAAGATTGGTGTTTGGACCATAAAGCATAAAGAAGTTTGGAAAGCCGCTTACAGTTAAACCGAGATAAGCTTCTGCACCATCTTTCCATGTGTCTTTTAAGGTGCGACCATCAAGACCTGTAATCTGCATTGGCGCCATAAACTCTGTTGCGGCAAAGCCCGTACCATAAATAATGGTATCGACTTCACGCAGATTTCCTTCCACATCTAAAATACCGTTTTCGGTAATTTCTTGAATGCCAGTATTAATCACATCGACATGAGGTTGAGTCAGTGTTTCATACCAATGGTTAGAGATTAAAATACGCTTACAACCAATTGGATAATCCGGCATTAAGCGGTGGCGCAACTTCCCATCTTTAACGACTTTACGAATGTGACGCTGGAATAAATATTCAACCAAAGGCATTTCATTGAGCGAAGTAGTAAAGGCCAGCAAACGAATTTCATGATTTCCATATTGCAAAACGCGGTCCAGACTTTGCAAAATTGGCAGTTTACGGAAAGCTTTTTTCTCAAGTGGTTGGTAAATACGGTCTGGTTTAGGAATCACATACGGTGCCGAACGTTGATAAACGTCTAGATGCGCTACTTGTTTTTCAATTTCTGGTACGAACTGAATCGCACTTGCACCTGTACCAATTACGGCAACGCGTTTGCCAGTTAAGTCATAGTCATGATCCCAACGCGCTGAGTGAAATGCCTTACCTTTAAAGTTTTCAATACCTTTAAGTTTTGGATAGGCAGGGCGGTTGAGCTGACCCACCGCACCGACTAAAAATTCAGCTTCAAACTGTTCACCAGTCGTGCTTTGGATGTGCCATACACCTTGCAGCGCGTCAAATTCTGCACTGGCTATTTCAGTATTAAATTGAACATGCGGACGAATGTCATATTTATCGGCACAGTGGCGTAAATATTGATAAATTTCCTGGGAAGTTCCGTAGCGCTTTTTCCAACCAAGTTCTTGTTCAAAAGAAAAAGAATAAAGATGCGAAGGTACATCGCATGCAGCACCTGGATAAGTATTGTCACGCCAAACACCACCAACATCGGCAGCTTTTTCAAATAGGGTAAATTGTTCAAAACCTGCTTGTTTGAGACGAATGGCAAGTCCTAGACCACCAAAGCCAGTGCCAATAATGGCGATGCGTACATTTTTATTTGAATTAGTCGACGAATTAAACATGGGCTGCTCTAAATCCTTAAAAACAGTGGGCGAAAGAATCGCAATTTCCTGTATGCAGAATAGACGTTTATTAACTTGATTTAGAGGATGGATGAGGACAAAATATTGTGATTCGAGGACATTTTGGAAAGTACAGTGACGTACGCTTGGGCATTTGAACGCAGCATACATAGTGTCCGACTCATGGCTGATTTTGCGATGGAATTAGGCATTTCTTATCAGACCATTTTAGACGGAACAGGATTAAGTCAACAGCAGTTGCTTGACCCGAATATGGTGGTGTCAGGGCAACAGGAATTACAGCTCATTTATAATCTGGTTGCACAGTTTCCAGACCGACCAGTGTTGGGCTTAGAAGTAGGTACACGCTATCATTTCACAACATTTGGGCCTTTAGGTATGGCACTGATGAGTAGTGCCAGCATTCGTGAAGCACTAGATTTAGCCCTCACTTATTTCTCACTCACTTTTGCGTTTACCCGTTTTTTAGTTTCAGATACTGAAGCGGGAACACGTGTCGATATTGAAGAGGAAGGAATTCCATCTTTGGTTAGGCAATTTATTATTGAACGCGATGCTGCCGCTCTTATTACGGTGCAACGCGACCTCGTACAAGATAATTTTTGCCAATATTTAGCTTTTTCTTTTGAACCTACAGATCATTTAGAAGCTTATGAAAAATTATTTGGGGTGATGCCTGAATTTGGTTCTAGCAAAAGTTTTGTTCTGCTTGATGCACAGAAAATTAATCAAAAGCTGCAAATGGCAAATGAGCTGGTGCTGCATACGGCAGAAGAACAATGTCGACAAATTTTAGATAAGCGTCAAACCCAAAAGAAATTTATTAATCTAGTACAACAGCAATTGATGACTGTGCGAGGTGAAATGCCTTCTATGGAAATCGTGGCTGATCGTTTGCATTTAAATGTCCGTACTTTACGCCGTCACTTGGCATCTGAAGGAATGACCTTTATTCAGATCCGTGAAGAAGTCAGACAAGTTTTGGCAGAACAATATCTAGCTTTACCAAAAGCTTCAGTTGAGCAGATTGCCGAGTGGTTAGGTTATGCCGAGCCTGCCAGTTTTATACACGCCTATAAAAGATGGCATGGGAAAACACCTCATTCCATGCGTTTAGTACAAAAATAAAAGATGAAGGGCGCTTTTGCTTTCCCTTCATCTAAAGAGTGGTTTATTTAATAAAGCTCAGTTGTTTGCTGATTTTTTCTAAAATCGGGGCTTTCTTGGCTTGAAATTCAACTTTGTTTTGTTGAATCAGGTTGTTGCCTTTAGTATCGATAGAAATAATGAGCGGACCAAATTCTCTCACTCGATTTATCCAAAGAGTTTCTGGCATACCTAAATCCTGCCATTCAGCGCCTTCAATCTCTTCAACTAAGGTTGCTGCGAGTACCGCACAGCCGCCTGGAAAAATTGCATGAACGGCAATATTTTCCTGACATCCAGCAGCTGTTTCTGGTCCCATGCCACCTTTACCTACAATAAGCTTTACGCCAGTTTGTTTGATAAATTCTCGTTCGAATTTCTCCATCCGCATACTGGTTGTTGGGCCAATCGAAACCATCTCGAAGTCATTTTCACCTTTTTTGCGCACAATAGGGCCAGCATGAAAAATCGCTCCGCCTTCAAGGTTAACTGGCAGTTCACGACCTTGTTCGATTAGTCTGCGATGGGCAACGTCACGGCAAGTCACCAAGCGGCCAGTCAAATAAACGACATCACCGATTTTAAGGTCTAAGAGATCTTCATCTTTAATAGGAGTTGTCAGAATTTTTTTCATAGTACAACCCCTTCATGAGACAAGATTTCATACGACATGTCTGGGTGAATTTTAATTTTGCCACGGCGATGTGCCCAGCAACCTGTATTTACAGCAACGCCAATTGTTGATGGATGACGGGCAGAAGATTCAATATTGACTCCCATCACGCTGTTATTACCTGTAAGTCCCTGCGGACCAATACCAATTTCATTAAGACCTTGTTCTAACAGTTGTTCCATTAAGGCAGCGCGTGGGTTATCACTTGTTGAGTCAACCGGACGCATAATGGCGAGCTTAGAAAGTCGAGCTGCGGTTTCAACCGAAGTTGATACGCCCACACCAACCAGTAACGGTGGACAGGCATTTACACCGCGTTCGGTAATAACATCCATCACAAATTCAGCAACACCTTCATAGCCTTGACCTGGCATTAAAACTTTTGCTGCACCCGGTAGGGTACAACCGCCACCAGCCATATAGACATCAATGGTACAAGTGTCGAGTTCAGGCACAATACGCCAGTCTAACCATGGAATTTGAGTACCTGTATTGGTGCCCGTATTTTTTTCATCGAAGGTTTCAACAGCGTTGTGGCGTAATGGACCTATGCGAGTTGCTTCAGCAGTTGCTTCGCTCAAAATATCTTGAAGTTCACCAAGCAAAGGGAAGTTAGCACCTGCTTCAACGAAATATTGAATGACACCCGTGTCTTGGCAGCTTGGGCGGTTGAGTTTATCCGCTGCTTGCTGATTTTCTTCCATCGAGTCATAAACTGATTTAGCCAATGGATTGGTTTCTAAAGTACGCAGTTCAATTAACTTGCTTTTCACATCTTTAGGTAGGCGTTTTCCAATATAAGCCGTAAATTTGGCCATGGTGTCCGTAAGGGACTGGACTGCAATATCTTTGTCCATGTTGTGCTCCTTGAAGAAACTTGTTCAGATCTAATTGATGTAAATAGGGTTAGTGGGTGGCTTTGGCAGTGTTTACTTTCACTTTTTGGGAGAAACTCAGCACTAGTGTCAGTAAGGTCGAGATAATGAGTAGTCCGGCAACAAAATAGAGTCCACCTGTGAAGTCTCCAGTTTGATCTTTAATCCAGCCGATCATGGCAGGGCCTGCAAACCCACCTAAATTTCCGATTGAGTTAATCGTGGCAATGCCTGTTGCTGCGGCTGATCCTGACAAGAACATGGTTGGCATGCTCCATAGCGGTGGCTTGGCACAGCTAATACCGACATTCACAATGGTAAGTGCTGCAATTAATCCAATGACATTGTGTGTTCCAGCTGCAATTGCGAGACCAACTGCTGCGGTTAAACATGCGAGTGCAACATGCCATGTACGTTCATTGGTGCGGTCAGAGTGTCGAGACCATAAAACCATGGCAATGACAGAAACGATTGGTGGAATGGCATTTAAAAGCCCCACAGTCATAGACGTTACGCCAAGCTGTTTAATAATTTGTGGTGCCCAGATACCGAGGGTATAAAGCCCAGCCGATGTTCCGAAGTAAATTAATGCAAGGGCAAGTACTCGTGGGTTGGCAAGACCGCGAAGAATGCTGTGATGCTGAGGTGCATTTTTTCCTACATTTTCTTCCTTCATGGTTTTTACAAGCCATTCGCGTTCATCTTGTTTTAACCAAGTGGCTTGTTCAGGGCGATCAGTCATATATTTAAAAACGACAACGCCTAAGATGAGTGCTGGTATTGCTTCAATAATGAACATCCATTGCCAGCCAGCGAGTCCCCCAATTCCATGCATTTCAAGTAACGCGGCAGAGATGGGTGAACCAACCGCGGTGGCAATGGGGGCTGCTGCCATAAATAAAGCAATCACTCCAGCGCGATGGCGCGCAGGAAACCAATAAGTTAAATACAAAATAATGCCGGGAAAGAATCCTGCTTCGGCAACACCGAGTAAAAATCGCATAACGTAAAAACTGGTTGAGCTGTCTACAAAAGCCATACCAGCTGCAATCAGCCCCCAAGTCACCATGACTCGAGTAATCCAGATACGGGCACCGACTTTATGCAAAATAATGTTGGATGGGACTTCAAATAAGAAATAGCCCAAAAAGAAAATTCCGGCACCAAATCCGAGAACTGAGGCGGTAAAGCCTAGATCTTCTTTCATTGTGAGTGCTGCAAAGCCAATATTGACGCGGTCGATATAGGCTACAAGGTATAACAACATAATAAACGGTACGATTCTCCACGTGATTCGACGTAACGTTCGCTTTTCAATATCCATTTCCATGTCATGACTCCATATTCATGACTACCAATCCTGATTGGTAGTTTTCGCTTTCTTTACCGCTATTCATTCGGCTAGATGGCTTTTTCCCGTTCATCCACAGCATTCCTTCTGCGGACGTTTTTATGCTCTTAAACAAGAGACGGCTTATGTCGGGAAACAATGAAATGGATGTTAAACCCTTTAAAAAACTGATGAATCGATATAAAGTTAAATCACTATTGCAAAAAACTTAATAATCATGAACGCAGATACGGAATTAGCTTTCTTTTGTTTATTGGTTAAACAAGGAAGTCTTGTCGCGACGGCACGAGAGTTAAACTTGACCCCACCTGCGGTTTCTAGACGTTTAACTCAACTTGAAGAGCGTTTAGGTGTAAGGCTTTTAAATAGAACAACACGCCGAATTAGCTTAACTAGTGAAGGTGAGGTCTACTTTGAAAATGCGGTCCGTATTTTAAAAGAGATTGATGAAATGGAGCGTTTGGTTTCAAGTAGTCGGGCAGCGCCCAAAGGGGTATTGCGTGTGAATGCACCTTTAGGCTTTGGTCGTTCTTATATTGCGCCAGCGATTTCTACATTTGCCAAAATCTATCCTGATGTCGATGTCCAACTGCATTTAACTGACCGCCCGATTAATCTGCCTGATGAAGCGATTGATGTGTCAATCCGTTTTGGTGAAATACCTGATTCGCGTTTAATTGCGAAAAAATTGGCAGCCAACCGCCGTTTATTATGTGCATCACCTAGCTATTTAAAAACGGCAGGGCAACCACTTACCCCTCATGATTTAACACAGCATCAGTGTATTGTGATTCGGCAAAATGATTCAGCTTATGGGAATTGGCGGTTAAGTCATGGCAAACAAGTTGAAACCGTGAAAGTTCATGGGCAACTGAGTACGAATGATGGGGCAGTTGCATTAAATTGGGCTTTAGAAGGCTACGGTATTTTGATGCGAGCAGAGTGGGACGTAGCAAAATATTTAAGAAGTGGCAGATTGGTTCAAGTGCTAGCGGATTATGAAACACCACCAGCAGATGTCTATGCGGTGTATTTAGAGAGACTGAATCTCTCACCTAAAGTCGCACACTTTTTAGATCATTTACGCCAATTTTTAAATCAGCATGTCGATGGGCCAGAGCCGCGTTCAAGCTGGTAATGATGGTATTAATCTTGATTATAAAAAAGCCAACTTAATGTCTAAGTTGGCTTTCAACATTATTTTCTATTTAAACGCAAATGCAATAAACGCGTTGCTGAGGTGTGGCGAATTTCATCGATTCGTGCATTAAAGTATCGTTCAGTAATGGCTTCACCTGATAAGTCTTCGACCACTTCAAATCCCATCTGCTCTACGGCATGATGTAAATCTATTGGTTTAAATTGACCTAATAAAGGCTCTTTCAGCAAATGGGTAAACTGTGCAACGCCCATACTTCCAAGTCGCTCAATACCATTTAATTCTTGAAAATCGGTCGAATAGTCGAGTACCACTTCACTACCGTTTGTAGCAAACTCGGCAATACTTTTTAAAGTTTCTAAGGTGGTTTTCGGATTTAAATAATGAGTTGTGCCTAACCACGAAAAAAATGCAGGAGCGGATGAATCATAGACACTTTTGGTCAGGGCTTCCGAAATAGACTCTTTCTCAAAATTAATCGCGACAAATTCAACGGTAGCAGGAATATCTCCTAGCTTTTTTAGCTTGGCTTGTTTAGCAGCTTGAGTATCAGGATGGTCCACTTCAAAAATTTTCAAAGCTGGGTAATGGTGTGATTCACGTAGTGCAAAAGAGTCTAGGCCAGCACCCACTAATACATATTGTTGAGTGTTTTGTTGAACTGCTAGATCAAGTAAATCTTCGGCATAACGAGAGCGTCCGACCACTTGCCCAGTAAGTAAACCTAAAGTGCGGTTTAAAACTGAAGAATTCATGACCTTAACAATAAGTGGGCTAGAGAGAAGTTTTTTCCAGCCTTTACTCGTTAGTTCAAACGCATAAGGATCTGAAAATACAGGGTTCTTTGTATTTTGAAAATGATTGGCCCGTAATGCAGCAGCAGCTTCAGCGGTACGACTTGATTGACCTTCTTTCATCTTTATCCTGTTTTTTTATTTCTTGAAGATATTCAACGAAGAAGGCAGTGTATTTCATGAAAATCTAAAATACACTGCCTATTTCTTACAACGGATTTGATCGAAATTACAAATTAGTGAGTTTTTGTCGTTTGATACGTCACTTCATAATCTTTCAAATCTACTTTTTTCAAACGCTGTTTAAGTTTTTTCAGTGACCACGGCCATGCAGCAAAGTTACGCCCGTTTGCATCAAGATAATAGCTCTTACAGCCGCCGCTATTAAATACAGTCGTTTGTAAGTGCTTTTGCACCAAATCATTGTGCTTTTTAATCACATCAGGTTTAACGTTTAACTTGCTAATACCCTTGTTTTTAATTTTCAACAAGCCATCTACGATATAGTCAAGCTGCGCTTCTGCCAAACCAATGAAAGAGTCATAAACCAGTACGTTAGGCCCCAAAACTAAAAATGCATTTGGTACATTTTCAATGTTGGTCCCTAAGTAAGCCTCTGGTGAACTACTTTTCCATATGTCTTGTAAACATTGACCTTTTTCATTTTGGACACGTTTACCAATTGGTGGGTGAGATACTTCAAAACCTGTACCCCAAATAATCACATCAACTTCGTGGCGTTCACCATTGGCTGCAACCACCGTATTGCCTTCAACTTTCACTAAGCCATGAGGGATTAGGGTCGTGTTTGGTGCTTGTAGTGCTGGATAATAATTATTAGCAAACAAAATACGTTTACAACCAATGTCAAAGTTTGGCGTTACGTTTTTACGTAGCACAGGGTCATTAATTTGCAATTTAAGTAATTGCTTACCCAATACATTGACTGGTTTTAGGGCAAGTGGATTACGTAGCCCGAAGTTAATCGCATTCAGTGTTAATGCTACACTTTTACGCCAGCTCGCCTGAATAGAGGGATATTTAGCAATGACTGATTTACTAAACTCGCCCAAGTCCGTATCTGGTTTTGGTAGTACCCAAGGTGCTGTACGTTGGAATACAAAAAGCTCTTTCGCTTTTGGTTGAATTTGTGGCACAAACTGAATAGCAGATGCTCCAGTACCAATCACGGCAATGCGTTTACCCGTCAAATCATAATCATGGTTCCATTTAGCAGAATGGAACATCTCGCCTTTAAATGTTTCTAAGCCTTCAAGACGTGGAATTTGAGCTTCGGTAATTGGACCTGTGGCAAAAATAACGGTTTTAGATAAATATTGACCAGTACTGGTATCAAGCACCCACACATGACGTGAGTCATCCCATGCGGCATTCAGCAGTTCGCTATTAAACTCGATTTTAGATGCGACATTAAACTCGTTACTTACATCTTCCAGATAACTTAAGATTTCTGGTTGGCGCGCAAATAAATGACTCCATTTTGCACTTGGTGCAAATGAATAAGAGTAAAGAGCAGAAGGTACATCACAACCACAACCCGGGTAGGTATTTTCACGCCATGTTCCACCAACACGGCCAGCTTTTTCAATAATCTTATAATTGGTATAACCCACTTGATCTAGGCGAATGGCAGCGGCAATACCTGAAATACCAGCACCCACAATAAAAGTATCGAAAATATCGTTTGGTGATTTGACAGCTTTTTTTGCTGAAGCATTTGTTTTCATTTGAGCAGTCATATGTGTACTACCTATAAATTTCTTATTTAAATAATTTGTACGATGTGCCAAGGAACTTGTTATACAAGCTTGGAGATGCACGTTTCATAAGCCAGAATAACTTCGCGTCAATTTGAGGAATGGTATACAACTCATCCTGATCAAGGCGGTTAAGCGTTAATCTTGCGACATCGTCACTTGTCGTTAAGGCATAGTTCATGAGTGCATGGTCTGCAAGCTTGGAATAACGTCCCGGAATCCGACCATTTTTAATGATATTGGTTGGAACCAGCGTTGGGCAGAGTACATTAACTTTAATATCAAATTTACGCAGTTCGGCAGAAAGCGTTTCGGAAAGTGCGCGTACACCTGCTTTAGTCACGTTATAAGCGGTCATTTCTGGTGCCGCCGTATACGATGCCGCAGAAGCCACATTAATAATTGCGCCGTAACCTAACTTTTTAAACTTTGGAACAAATGCATGGCATCCATGAATAACACCCCAAAGGTTAATATTCATGACCCAGTTCCAGTCTTCTAGGCTCAGTTCATCAAACTTACCGCCTAAACCTACACCTGCATTATTAATGAGCAGAGTTACTGGGTGTTGCATTAAAATTTCAGCAGTTTCAGCGAGATTTGCTACATGTTCTGGATTGCTCACATCACAGCGTATAGCAAAAGCTTTTGCACCTTCTTGTTCAAGAAGTTTTACGGTTTCTTCAGCAGCTTCCAGATTAATATCTGCACACACTATGCTGCCACCACGTTTCGCAAGTTCAATTGCAAAACTTCGGCCAATCCCACTGCCTGCACCCGTCACTACGGCATAAGCTTTTTGGCTCGGTTTAACTTTCTTTTTGCCAAATAAAATCATGATTCATCCATAAATAGCTTGAAGAGGAACCAGCTATTAACTCAATAGCTGGTTATAAAGGACGATTAAGACACGCGTACAGGTGGGGTAAATTCTTTAACAAAGAAAGGAGCAATCGCACCGCCTTCGTTCAGTAATTTCTTTTTGTAATACTCAAGATATTCAGTCGTATCATGATCATTTGGATGAAAGTCTGGACGTAAATAGTCAAGAATTTGACCAATCGTACTACCGAAAACGCCATCTTTCGGGCCAAAGATTAAACCAACGCCACGGCGAGCATCTTTCCAGAATTTTAAGGTCAGCATCTCTTGCGGTTTTCTTAAAACAGGAACAACCAAAGTAGTTGCAGGGATAAGGCCTAAAATCGTAAATAAAGCGAGGAAAAAACCAGAAGCGCGAAGTGGATAGCTGCCATTTAAGATTTGATAAACATCATAAGCAATGTCTTTATGCTCAGACTCTTCAAGCATATGCCACATCCACAATGCACGGCTCTTTACATCATCTGAATAATAGAAATTCTTTTCATGCTTCATCATGTATTCAGCAAGTACCGCAGTAAAATGCTCAATACCCGCCATCATTGACAATTTTAGGGGTTGTGGAAATTTCAAAAATACATATTTAAAGAAGTTCGAACCAAGAAAGCGATATAGCGCAACAGGATATTCAGCCTCTTGTAGCGCATCGTTATATTCGTTGTGCAATTTTGAGTGGATTGCTTCTTGACCAATTAGCGAAGTTACTCGCTGTTTTAAGATTGGATCTTTAATAAATTCGCGGTGGTGACGAGCGGTTTCAATAACCAGATCTTCACCATAGGTTAAAAACACCGAAAGTGTGGCAAAAAATAAAGTAGCAAACTGATTGTCCATATAGAATCTGACATCAATTTCCTTACCATCAAAACCAATATTTAAATGTCGGATTGGAATTGAGCTTTTGCTAGCAAAGTCCGGTAACTCGATTTCACGGTGAAATTTAAGTTTGTTTAATGATTTTTTTACTGTGGTCGAGATCATGGCGATACCCTGAGACAAAGTAGTGGTGCATTTTGATGAAAATCAATAAAATTAATGATCAACAAAGCACTGTAAATTCCATTTTCAAAAGCAGAATATTCTCTGCATTGACTACGGTGTTGTTGCTCCGTTATTTGTTTGATTATTTGGCTGAATAACGGAAAGAAGAGTAAAGATAGACAAAGCTATTAGTGACTCTTCTTTAATTTTTTCATATTAATCTGACTTTATGTTCGGATTCAATTCGGGTAAATTCTTAAAAATATAAAAGTATGTTATAGACCCATTCTGCAATAAAAATTTTAGCTTTAATGATTTTATACAATTGAAAAATAATAAATTAATTTTAGTTTTAACTAATGGGTAGTCACTTAAAACACATATTTACTCATAGCTGGGGGAATGTTTTTCTCATTTCTTTTCACTAAGTTTGACAACTATTCGGATTTTGTTTTTATATTTCTTCTTAGTCAGATTACATGCTAGTCTGACTTTATGTTCGGATTATTGATTAGATCGTATGACTACGCGAAAACCTCGTCAAACTCGAGCCAAGGTCACTGTTGATACTATTATTGAAGCTGGTTTTATTGGGGTGGCGCTGCATGGGCCCAGTGGAACTACGACACGCCATATTGCAGAAATTGCAGGAGTGAGTGTTGGGTCTTTATATGAATATTTTAAAAATAAAGAAGAAATTTATGATGCGATGAATCACTACTTTGTTCGGGAAATTCTGGACATGATTACAGAGCTTACGCCAACTATTTTGCAGTTGGAGTTAGAGCCTGTCATCGAAATGATTTTTTATACTTTTAGTGATTTATTAAAGAAAAATAACGACCGCTATTTGACTGTTCTACGTTATGCAGGCGAGTTGCAGTACGACAAATACATTCCAAAAATTGAACAGGCTTTAATGGAAGTGATCATGAAATATATGATGCATAATCCTAAATACCTAAAAATTAATAATCTGGCTGTAATTACCTATATTTGTATTAATAGTGGAATTTTTAATGTCGCGCGTCACCTGATCTTGCCAAATCCTTACATTAGTTTTGATGAGATGGTGCAGGGGTTAACTACCATGATTATGAGCTATATCAATACAGAGATAGCACGCTCAGAAGAACATTGAGCTGAGATAGAATTTTCCTATCCAAATAAACCATATAAAAAGCCCTCACATAAATTTTATGTGAGGGCTTAGCTGCATTATGGCATAGTTGGAACTTCTTCAGGACGCATATCGAAAATCAAAATTTCGGCATTATCACCATTGGTAAACGATAAGCTTCCACCATCACGAATACGTGCAGCATCACCAGTGTTAAAGGTTTTACCATTTACATCAACACGACCTTTAGCAACGTGTAGGTACACATATCGACCATCAGGAATCGCAAATTCAGCAGTTTCTTCACCATCAAACAGACCTGAGTAAATATTAATGTCTTGTTTGATAGATAAAGTTTTCTCACTACCTTTTGGTGAGATGATCAAATGCAATTTACCGCGTTTGTCTGCTTCATCAATATGAACTTGTTGATAGCCTGGATCTGTATTCACTTCATTTGGAACAACCCAAATTTGCAAGAAATGCACGCCTTCTTGAGCTGAATGGTTAAATTCACTATGAGCAACGCCACGACCTGCACTCATGAGCTGAATATCACCCGGCACAATCACAGAACCTGTACCCATTGAGTCTTTATGCTCTAATGCACCTTCAAGCACATAGGAAATAATTTCCATATTGTTGTGAGGGTGAGTACCAAAGCCTTTAGATGGGGCAACGTTATCATCATTAATTACAAGTAGATCAGAAAAACCGACTTGTTTAGGATCCCAATAATTAGCAAATGAAAAGCTATGTTTTGATTGTAACCAACCATGATGTGCTGCACCACGCTCGTGAGATAAACGCATATCAAACATGATGTATTCTCCTGATTTAATTTTTTCTCTGAGTGCAGTTTATCGTAGCGTTTGTCGCAATAAAGCACCGAAAATAGAAGGCTTGGTACGATTTATAGAACGATGAAGTGAATACTATTTATTAACTAAGGAAAAAGACTTTTTTAGTTAAAACTGAAATTTTACTTTTTAAGGCTAAAGAAGAAAGATAAGAAATGGCTAGATAGTCAAACACGGTTAAATAAAACAGTTGAAAGAAAAATGGATCTTTTTAGCCTATTTAATAGGTAAAAAATTGAGAGATATTTCAAGCAATATACACATTAGTCTACACCCTGTCTTTAAATGAACTTAATAATGAAAATGAATAAAAAGCTAATATTAAAAATAACTAAACATGAACTGTTTTGAAATAAAGTTACTTTTCAATGGAAATGTTTTGTATTTATCAATGATTTTAATGATAAATTTAAAATCACCTTTTTTATCAATAATTTGAGTAAGAGTGTATTATTGTAAATAAATGTGAAAATATTCACAAAGCTATAATTTTTTGTTAAGATCTTTAACATTAAAAACATAGAGATAATAATAATGATCAATAAAGTATTAATAGTGTTGTGTGTGGGTATCGTCTTTGTATTAGGGTATTGGGCTTATTTAGATACTCAAAATAAAAGACATCAAGAGCTAATGCAGATCATTCAAGAAGCAGAAAGAAACCTACAAAGTATCGAACGCAATCCAAATCATGCTCATCACAGCAATTTAGCTTCCTATAATATGCAAGAATATATCGGTGAGAAAAAAATTATTTTCTAAAAATATTGAATGATAAATTTCTAAATTTTCCTTTGTCATTGGTCATATCTTTTCATAAATTTTGATCACGTTTCTGTTGAATCTGTTAAACTTATTGAACGTATAGTAAAAAAGCTGCATAGGGGTTATGCAGCTTTTTTGTGTTTCAAGAGGGGCTGTGGCTATTTCCTATGTACGAACCAGAAACCAAATGAGTGGCATATTTGTTGCTTCTTTTATTTGAGATTCTTGTTTATAGGTCTGAACAGAAAAACAATATTGTTCAGTTATCTACATAGACGTAAATATTCCACAGTTCAGATTTTGCATAGAGGCTACTTATGGCGGCGCCCAATTCTTCGGTAGGCTGGTTAGAGCGTTTATTTAAGTTAAGCGACAATAAAACCACTTTCCGAACTGAAGTTCTTGCTGGTGTAACTACATTCCTAACGATGTGTTACATCATTATTGTCAATCCACTCATTTTATCTGAAACCGGCATGGATCATGGTGCCGTATTCGTTGCGACCTGTTTGGCAGCCGCAATCGGATGTTTAGTGATGGGGATCATTGCTAATTATCCAATCGCACTGGCCCCTGGTATGGGTTTAAACGCTTACTTTACCTACTCGGTTTGTATGGGGATGGGCGTGCCATGGCAAACAGCTTTAGCGGCTGTTTTTGTTTCAGGCCTTGTTTTTCTTGCAATTAGCTTCTTTAAAATTCGTGAAGCGATTGTCAATGCGATTCCGATGTCGCTTAAGTTTGCGATTGGTGGGGGGATTGGTTTATTCCTCGCGCTTATTGCTTTAAAAAACTCAGGTATTATTGTTGCCAATCAAGCGACATTAGTCGGTTTGGGTGATATCAAACAACCTACAGTACTATTAGCGCTATTCGGATTTTTAATGATTGTAGTTCTACATCAATTAAAGGTTCGCGGTGCAATCATTATTAGTATTTTAGTCGTTACAGGCATTGCTACTGCTTTAGGTCTAAACGAATTTAAAGGTGTAGTGGGTCAAATCCCTTCAATTGCACCAACCTTCATGCAAATGGACTTTAAAGGTCTATTTACAGCGGGTATGGTCGGCGTCATCTTCGTATTCTTTATTGTCGACTTGTTTGACAGTACAGGTACTTTGGTTGGTGTTTCACACCGTGCCGGTCTTTTAAAAGACGGTAAATTACCTCGTTTGAAGAAAGCATTATTCGCAGACTCTACTGCAATTGTTGCTGGTGCTGCATTAGGTACATCTTCAACTACGCCATATATTGAATCAGCTTCAGGTGTAGCAGCGGGTGGACGTACTGGTTTAACTGCTGTTGTGGTTGCCGTTTTATTTATCTGCTGTTTATTTTTAGCACCTCTTGCTCAATCTGTACCAGGTTTTGCAACAGCGCCAGCTTTATTGTTCATTGGTGTGTTGATGATTCAAGGTATCACTCATATCGATTGGGATGATATTACAGAAGCTGTTCCAGCATTTTTAACTATTGTATTTATGCCATTTACCTATTCAATTGCTGATGGTATTGCAATGGGTTTTATTAGCTATGCATTAGTTAAATTATTCACAGGTAAGGCAAAAACTGTACCGTATATGGTATGGATTATTGCTGCACTTTGGGTATTTAAATTTATCGCGTTTGGCGGTTAATATGATTTTTTATAGTTTTCTTCTTAAGCTATCTTAGTCATAGTTTCTAATAAGAAGAAAATTAATAGAAGGGTGTGATTTTGACCACACCCTTTTTTCTTTAGATGTGGAGTTAATATGAATCAAGTCGAGCTGATTCGCGCCTTACCAAAAGCCGAATTGCATGTGCATATTGAAGGGACTTTTGAACCTGAATTAATGTTTGCAATTGCCCAGCGCAATCAGATTCAGATTCCTTACAAATCTGTTGAAGAAGTAAAGCAAGCTTATAACTTTCATAATCTTCAATCATTTTTAGATATTTACTATGCTGGTGCAAATGTTCTTGTACATGAACAAGACTTTTATGATTTAGCGTGGGCTTATTTTGAGAAATGTGCCGAAGATCATGTCGTTCACACAGAAATGTTCTTCGACCCGCAAACCCACACTGACCGTGGTGTTGCATTCTCAACAGTGATTAGCGGTTTAAAGCGTGCGTGTGCAGATGCTAAAGCTAAGTTTGGTATCAGCTCTCAACTGATTATGTGTTTCTTACGTCATTTAAGTGAAGAAGCTGCATTTGAAACACTTGAGCAGGCTTTGCCGTTTAAGCAAGATATTATTGCTGTAGGGCTCGATTCAAGTGAAGTAGGTCATCCGCCAGCTAAATTTGAACGTGTTTTTGCTAAGGCACGTGAAGAGGGCTTCTTGATCGTTGCTCACGCTGGTGAAGAAGGTCCACCTGAATATGTATGGGAAGCTTTAGATCTACTCAAAGTGAACCGTATTGATCATGGTGTACGTTCTGAAGAAGACGAACAATTAATGGCGCGTTTAATTAACGAAAAAATGCCTTTAACCGTTTGTCCTTTAAGTAACTTAAAGCTATGTGTTGTTCAGGATATGAAAGATCATAATATCCGTCGTCTATTGCAAAAGGGCGTAAATGTGACTGTTAACTCAGATGACCCTTCATATTTCGGTGGATATATGAATGATAACTTCTTTGCAATTCAGCAAGCACTAGATCTAAGCAATGATGAATTGAAACAGCTAGCAGTGAACTCTTTTGAAGCTTCCTTCATTTCAGATGAAGAGAAACAAAAGTGGATTGCAGAAATCCAGAAAATCTAAATAAAAAAACCGCCTATCTCAGGCGGTTTTTTTATATGTACATTTACTTAGGTTGTTTGGTCATACTATTTAAAATATTGTCTTTATCAACAAAGTGGTGTTTTAAAGCTGCAAGCACATGCCCAACAATCAGCAAGCCAGCAAACCAAGAAATATAAACATGCAAAGGTTTAACAACAGCTAAAAGCTCTGGGTTATCTTGTACTAAACGCGGAATTTCAAATAAATATAAAACAGGGGCAGGGTGACCAGCGCTCCAGCTAAATAAACAACCAGTGACAGGTAGAGCCACCAAAATCACATAAAGTAATAGATGGCCAACATGTGCCAGAGTTTTCATCATTGGAGACATCGTATCTGGTAATTTTGGAGCTGGATGTGTATAGCGCCATAAAATCCGGATAATCACCAAAAAGATAATGGTGGTTGCAATATTTTTGTGCAACGTAATCACATCGCCTTTAAAGCTACCATCAACGTCATAACTTAAAAAATTTCCACTATAGAAGCCAATAGCCCATGCTGCGATGAAAATGATTGCCATCACCCAATGCAGGATTTGTGCGGTACGGGTGTAATACTGAGATGAAACAGCAGGCATAAAAAACCTATTTTTTTGTCGTTTTGATTTTCAATTTTATGGGAAAGCACTGATTTTGAGAAATGTTTTAAATGTAACAGAGCGTGCTAAAAACAGAACGGTTAAGGAAAAATGCATTTGATGAGTTGAGTTTTGCAAGGAAAAATAGATTGCATAAATGCATCAAATTATTTGTTTCTTCTAAAGTCGAGTTTAGGCACAATACGCGCTGCCAACGTTCAATCAAAGGAAAAAATGATGAAAAAATTGATGCTCGCTCTAGCGCCAGTTGTTTTAGCTTTAACAGCGTGTGCAACGACTACAGGTACGGGTACAGGCGCTACTTCTGCACAAACCACAACTCAACAGTTGGGTGTTGCTGCATTAAAAGTTGCTGTAAATGCGAAATGTATTACAGAGATTAATAATATTTCGGCTTGGAAGACAGCAACAAAGCTTATGACTGCTGAGCAACGTGACAGCATTCAAACTAATGTTTGTGGTTGTGTGAGCGAAAAGGCACCAAATAGCGTAACGGCAGTAGAATTGGCTGCGGCTGCATTTGATGTAAATGCACGTGCTACAATTGTAAACCAAGTAGTTTCAAAAACTGTAAATGAGTGTGTGGCAGAAGCTTTACAAAAGTAAGTAATGATTTTTGTATTAAAGAAGGCTGATTACTATTGATCAGCCTCTTTTGTTTAAAGGTGAAGAGTAAATGTTTATTGCTGGTGTAGATGAGGCGGGACGTGGCCCATTAGTAGGTTCCGTTGTGGCAGCGGCTGTTATTTTAGATCCGAATAATCCAATTGAGGGATTAAATGATTCTAAAAAATTAACTGAAAAGAAACGTGAAAAGTTGTTTATTGAAATACAAGAAAAAGCCTTAGCTTGGTCAATTGCAGAAGCAACGCACGCTGAAATTGATGAATTAAATATTTTACAAGCGACTTTTTTGGCCATGCAACGTGCAGTTGATGGTTTAAAAGCTCAACCACAAAAAGTAATTGTAGATGGTAATCAAATTCCAAAAGGAATCATTATTCCTTGTGAAGCGATTGTTGGGGGAGATGCAAGTCATCCAGAGATTAGTGCAGCGAGTATTTTGGCAAAGGTTACACGTGACCGACAAATGGCGGAATTAGATCAGCAATATCCATTATTTGGTTTTGCCAAACATAAAGGATATCCAACTAAAGCGCATTTTGAAGCCATTGCAGCGCATGGGGTAATCGATCAGCACCGCCGCAGCTATGCTCCTGTTAAACGTGCTCTAGGCCTATAAATACAAAACCCTAAAAAATTTAAAGCGACTAGAAAGTCGCTTTAATTAGGGAGAGAATAACTTCATATCAACGATTGAAGTTTTTCTGTGCATAATTTTCATCTTCAAAAGAAACTTGATAATCTTGATCAAGATTTTGAAGGTGTTCGTGCATTGCACGTTCATGTTGAATACGTTGATAAATTTCTTCGCGATGAACAGAAACCTCTTTTGGTGCATTCACACCAATACGAACTTGGTTTCCCTTGACGCCAAGCACAGTAACACTGACTTGATCCCCAATCATTAATGTTTCCCCGACACGGCGGGTCAGAATCAGCATGTTTATCTCCTTGCTAAACGCTTAAAACTGCAATATTGGTACCCAAATAAAAGCTCAACCTCAGTTTTCAGTCAGATTCTAACAGAAATATGAGAACAAAGTCATATTTTGATAATCACTGCCAAAAAACTTTCCGTTTAATATAACAGAGCCGCTATAAAAAAAACTATAGCGGCTCTGTGTTTTATTTGATTATTGTCGGACAAGTAAACATTTTTTAATGAATTATTGACCGTTTGGTAAAATTAAGCGCGGGCGCTGCTTTCACCATGTTCACGATCTAAACCAAAAGCGGTATGTAGACAACGAACAGCAAGTTCAAGATATTTCTCATCAATAATGACAGAAACTTTAATTTCAGAAGTTGAAATCATAAGAATGTTGATGCCTTCGTCAGCTAGGGCAGTGAACATTTTGCTCGCGACCCCTGCATGTGAACGCATACCTACACCTACGATAGACACTTTAACGATGTCATCGCGTGTTGAAACTTCACGTGCGCCAATATTTTTGGCAGTTTCATTTAAGATTTTTTCAGCTTTCGCTAAATCAACACGGTTTACAGTGAAAGTGAAATCTGTTGTGCCATCTTCTTCAACATTTTGCACTATCATGTCGACTTCGATATTGGCATCACTTACTGGTGATAAAATTTTAGAAGCAATACCTGGTTCATCAGGTACACCTAAAATCGTTAATTTTGCTTCGTCACGGTTAAAAGCAATACCTGCAATAATTGGCTGTTCCATAGTATCTTCCGCCTCAGTCGTAATGAGTGTACCTACATTTTCTTTAAATTCTTCGTCAAACACGCCGTCGTTATCATTATCAAAACTTGATAATACACGTAAAGGAACTTGATATTTTCCGGCAAATTCTACTGAGCGAATTTGTAAAACTTTTGAACCTAATGAAGCCATTTCTAGCATTTCTTCAAAAGAAATACGGTCGATTTTTTTGGCTTTAGGAGCAACACGCGGGTCAGTGGTGTAAACGCCATCTACATCAGTGTAAATTTGGCATTCATCTGCTTTTAGAGCAGCAGCAAGAGCAACACCAGAAGTATCTGAACCACCGCGGCCTAGCGTTGTGATATTTCCATTAGCGTCAAAGCCTTGGAAACCTGCAACAACAATAACACGGCCTGCATCTAGGTCATTGGTCATGACATCTGTATCAATAGACTCAATACGCGCCTTGGTAAATGCACTGTCAGTTTTAATACCGACTTGACGTCCGGTATAGGATTTAGCTTCCACACCAATCGAATTAAGTGCCATAGCTAACATGGAAATCGTCACCTGTTCACCGGTTGAAACCATTTGGTCTAACTCGCGTGGGTCAGGTGTTTCGGTAATGGCTTTAGCGAGAGCAAGTAAGCGGTTTGTTTCACCACTCATTGCAGATACGACCACAACAACCTTGTGACCGTGATCATGCCAACGCTTAACACGACGAGCAACATTTAAAATGCGCTCGGGAGTACCCATAGAAGTACCGCCATATTTTTGAACGATTAATGCCATAGTTTTTCCATATAAGCCATGACCCTGAGAGGCTTTTCAGGGTCAGTTACACAAAAAGTGAAGTCTTATTTTTGTTCAAGCCATGCAGGTAAAGCAGCAATAACTTGTCCAAACTTCTCGTTAAGTGGCGCGCCACCTTGTGCTAAGTCAGGTTTACCACCACCTTTACCACCTAGCTCAGTTGCTAGATGCTTGATGATGTCACCTGCTTTTAGATTTGCAGTGTATTGTGATGCAACTGAAGCAAGTAGGCTAACTTTGTCACCCTCTACACCAGCTAACACAATAACTGCATTCTCTAATTTTGATTTAACACTGTCGTGCAAGTTGCGAAGTGATTTCGCGTCTACACCTTGAACAGTGGTAATAAGCGTTTGACGACCAGAAATCGTTTGTACCTGATCAATCAATTCTGACGCTTGGAAGTTTGCCAATTTCTGATTGAGCTGTTCAATCTGCTTTTGTAATGCAGAAACAAGTTCTACATTAGCCTGTACACGCTCAACAGTTTGGTCTTTCTGTGCTTTTAATAAGCCATTAATGTGCTGGATATCTGAATCGGTTTTTTGTACTACATCTAAAGCTTTAGTACCTGTAACGGCTTCAATACGACGTACACCAGCAGCTACACCGCCTTCAGAAGTGATTTTAAATAAACCAATATCACCTGTACGCTTAACGTGAATACCACCACAAAGTTCAATCGAGAAGTTTTTCTCATCAATCACTGAACCCATAGCGAGAACACGAACTTCGTTACCGTATTTTTCACCGAACAACATCATGGCACCTTTGGCTTTTGCTGCTTCGATGTCAAGGAGTTCTGTTGTTACTGCGGTGTTTGCAATAATTTCTGCATTCACTAAACGCTCAACCTGTTGTAACTGTTCAAAAGTTACAGGTTGGTCGTTAGCAAAGTCAAAACGTAAGATATCACTTGCAACTAAAGAGCCTTTTTGTTGTACGTGTGAACCTAAGATTTGACGTAGAGCAGCATGTAATAGGTGAGTTGCTGAGTGGTTACGAGCTGTTGCATCACGGATATCCGCTTTAACAATCGCTTCAACGTTTTGATCGGCTTTAAGATTACCAACGGTCACAATACCTTGATGAACAAAGGCACCGCCTGACTTTTTAGTATCTTGAACTTCAAAAATACCAGTTTCGTTTTTGAAGATACCTGTGTCACCAATCTGACCACCACTTTCTGCATAGAAAGGCGTCTGGTTTAAAACGATAAGTGCTTCATCGCCTTCAGAAACTTCATCAACTTGTACGCCATCTTTGTAGATCGCTACAATTTGGCCTTGACCACTGGTGTTGATATAACCGTCAAACTGTGTTTCGCCTTCAACTTGTACAATGCTGTTATAGTCAATAGCAAATTTACCAGCATCGCGAGCACGTTGACGCTGAGCAGCCATTTCCACTTCAAAACCAGCTTCGTCAATAATAAAGTCACGTTCACGTGCAATATCAGCAGTTAAGTCTGTTGGGAAGCCATAAGTGTCGTAAAGCTTAAATACAGTCGTACCAGGAATAGTTTTATCTTTTAATTGAGCAAGTTCGCCTTCGAGTAGTTTTAAGCCTTGCTCAAGTGTTTTAGCAAACTGTTCTTCTTCACGAACTAAAGTTGCTTCAATCACATCTTTACGAGCTGCGAGCTCAGGATAAGCCTCACCCATAACTTCGATTAAAGGTTGCAACATTTTGTAGAAGAACGTACCAGTTGCACCAAGCTTATTACCGTGACGCACAGCGCGGCGGATAATACGGCGTAATACATAGCCACGGCCTTCATTGCTTGGATTTACACCATCAGCAATTAAGAAACAGCATGAACGCGCATGGTCTGCAACTACACGTAAAGAAGGCTGACCTTCGTCTTCGATACCAATAATGTTTGCAGCAGCTTTTAATAAGTGTTGGAACAAGTCAATGTCATAGTTTGAATTAACATGTTGCAATACAGCAGAAATACGCTCTAAGCCCATACCTGTATCAACAGATGGAGCAGGGAGTGGGTGAAGCACGCCATCAGCAGTACGGTTAAACTGCATGAAAACGTTATTCCAGATTTCAATGAAACGGTCGCCATCTTCTTCAGGAGAGCCTGGTAAACCACCCCAAATGTGATCGCCATGGTCAAAGAAAATTTCAGAACATGGACCACATGGACCTGTGTCACCCATTGCCCAGAAGTTATCAGATGCGTATTTTTCGCCTTTATTGTCACCAATACGGATAATACGTTCAGGCGCTAAACCAATTTCTTTATTCCAGATGTCATAAGCTTCATCATCGGTGTGATAAACGGTCGCATATAAACGGTCTTTAGGGAGAGCTAGCCATTCATCGCTAGTCAAAAATTCCCAAGCGAATTTAAGTGCATCACGTTTGAAATAATCACCAAATGAGAAATTACCTAACATTTCAAAGAATGTATGGTGACGAGCAGTATAACCAACATTGTCTAAATCATTGTGTTTACCACCAGCACGTACACATTTTTGTGATGAAGTTGCACGTACATAGTCACGTTTTTCAAGACCTAAAAAGCAGTCTTTAAACTGGTTCATCCCAGCATTTGTGAATAATAAAGTTGGGTCGTTGGCAGGAACAAGAGAACTCGACGCGACACGTGTATGCCCTTGCGTCTCAAAGTAGCGCAAAAATGCTTCACGAATTTCAGCAGATGTCATTAAACGAGTACTCACAACCAAGTCACTCCATATTTTCGAATTTGGCTAAATGTATCATCAATGCTCGTTTGTTTTATGCCAAACCTTAGCATGTGATACGGGGCTTATTTTTTAAAAACGCTAAATTGTAGCGGAAAAACCCCACCGAACCAACGATTTTAAAAGGAATATCTTACAAAACTGTGATTTGGCTAAAAATCTATATTCAACTGGGCGTGACGTGCTTTACTATATGCCTTCTTTAGCCTGTAGTTTTGTAGATAAGGATAGGTCATGCAACGTATCGCCATTAATGGGTTTGGTCGAATTGGACGTAATGTTTTACGTGCCTGGTTTGAGAGCCCAAAACAATTTCAATTTGAAATCGTGGCGATTAACGATATAGCAGATGTACAAACATTAGTGCATTTATTTAAATATGACTCAACACATGGCCGTTTCAACGGAAATGTGGAAATATTTATTGAAAATGAAAAAGTTTTTTTGAATATTCAGTCAAATCAACGAACGCTAAAAGTTGAGGTTTTAAAGCAGAAACAACCCGAACTTTTACCATGGACTAGTTTAGATATTGATGTGGTGCTTGAGTGTACAGGACTGTTTCGTTCTCATGCTGATGCAACGCGTCATCTACAAGCAGGGGCGAAGCGGGTTATTATTGGGGCAGCGCCTTTTGACCATGTTGATGCAGCCATTGTTTATGGTGTGAACCATCATGAAGTCAAAGTAACAGATCAGATCATATCAAGCGTTTCATGTACTACACAGGCTTTGGTTCCATTGGTAAAAATCATTGATGATGCTTTTGGTATTGAAACTGCGCTTATGACCGAAATTCATGCAGTAACAGCAGATCAATCTGTACTGGATCACGCACATCGTGATTTGCGCCGTGCTAGAGCATCTGGACAAAATATTATCCCGACCACTTCTAGTGCACTCGGTGCATTAAAACGTGTTATGCCTAAAATGGAAGACCGTATAGACGGTTATTCAATTCGAGTACCTACTATTAATGTAGCTGCAATTGATTTAACTTTTATCGCGCAATCTCCAATTACTGTGCATCATATTAATGAATTGCTAATTAAAGCATCTCAAACAGACTATGCAGAAATTATGGCAGTAACAGATGAGCCATTAGTTTCCAGTGATTTTAACCATTCTCCGTATTCTCTTATTGTTGATTTAACTCAGACTATGGTCGTTGGGCATCAAGCTAAAGTATTTGCTTGGTATGATAATGAATGGGGCTATGCAAATCGATTATTAGATTTGTGCGATTCTTTCTGAAAGTGAATTTAAATTATTTAAGGATGTTGAATAAACATCCTTTTTATAATTATTAATTTGAAGTATAAAAATTTAAAAATAATGAAAATTATAAATATTAGTGTTGTGTAAAATTATATCTATCTGTATGATTCACAAACATTAAAATTTTAATTATAGAGTTCATATGAAATTTAACTCAAAAAAAATAAGTGGTTTTTTAGTTTTTACATCTACTATTATTTTAACTGCTTGTGGTGGTGAAAGTTCAGATCAAAATACCAATGGTCAAGCTGATAGTAATTTAGAAAAAGAAGATAAAATTTACCAAGTTTATTATCAGCCTGCGAATTTTTCTTCAGAGGTCTATAGTGATTTTTTTGAAATTACTCAATATTCAATTAAGAATAATGAAATATTTTTTTCAAAATCTCACAACCAACCTTTAGAAAAAGAAATTTTTACCGAAGAAAAGATTCTAAATAAAGGCACACTACAAACAAATATTGTAAAAAGGTTAACTCCTAGTAGTTGGACTTATGAGCTAACTCCTGATCTAAAACAAAATTTAAACTTTGAAATTGTGAAGCTGGATGGTGAAAATATCTTTGATCGTGTATTACCAGGCTATCGAGAGAATATAAATTTTAATGTCGATCAGAATGGTTACCCTAATCAAAATTTAATTAAATTCTATCAAAATTATAATAGTGCGACATTTCCTAAAAATAGTTATTGTTATCGTTTAAAAGAGACTCAATGGAACCAGCCATATATTAATTACATCTCTACTTTTGCTAACCGTAGTTTTATCCAAGAACGCGAAAAAATAATTAAAGACTATGAGGGCGTAAATTTCTTTGACAATAAAGCTGATTATCACTTAGAAAGTGGCAAATGGCATGGGTTTGACTGGATATTCTTGCTAAGTAATAAAAATATTATTAATACTTTTGGCTTAGTAGGGAATAGCCAGAATCAGACAGCTAATGCTGTGTTGGTGCAATCTGCATTATGGAATGTAGATCAAAGCTTAGAATATGAACGTAACTGGCTGAAAAAGTTTGAAGAAAGCTCTTCAGATAATCCTATCAAAGAAAAGCTAATTTTTAATCAGAAATTAGATATTGCAAATCTTGAAAAAGGTTGCTTTGCTTTTAATACTCAAGCAGTTCAAGCTATTCAAAAGCTAAATTTGGTTAACTGGAAACAAGGTGATAGTTCAGTTATTGGCCCTTTCTTTGGTCGAAGAACTTTTATCTATGATATAAACTAAGCAGAGTAAGATATTGAATATTATTATTAATTGTTTAAATCTTCTTTTTGACTTTAGAGTTTATTAAGAAAGATTTATGCAAATTGTCAGGTGCATGGCAGAAAGTATCATGCTACACTAAGAGAAATCGGGTGTGTTCCCGATTTTTTTATGTGGGGTCGTTCCACGTTGATCAGATTTTAGGCTTGAAATATGACCATTTCAGAGACATGGTTGCTGCCTGACGGGGTAGCAGATGTATTGCCGGAACAGGCACAAGTCATTGAAAAACTTCGCCGTGAAGCTTTAGATTTCCTCGCGGTGCGAGGTTATCAATTGGTATATACACCATTTATCGAATACATCGAATCGTTGTCTTCATTATCAGAATCAAATCAAGACTTAGATTTAGTAACTTTTAAGGTTATTGATCAGCTCTCAGGCCGTTTACTCGGTGTTCGTGCTGATATGACGCCACAAGTTGCTCGTATCGATGCACATGTAAGACCAGTTGAAGGCATTGCACGTTACTGTTATTCAGGGACTGTATTACATACTAAACCACAAAATTTCAATGCCACACGTGCACCTTTGCAATTAGGTGCAGAGTTATATGGCCACGATAGCATCGAAGCTGATGTTGAAATGGTCGATGTCATGCTGGGATTGATTGAGAACATCTATACTTTACAAGGCGCTCATTTAGATTTGGGCCATGTAGGGTTGTTTCGTAGTCTAGTAAAGTATGCTGGACTGTCAAAAAATGAAGAACATGAACTGTCTGATCTTTATCAAAGAAAAGCGTTACCAGAGTTAGCAGAATTCACTCAAAACCTAAATATGGGTTCTGATTTCTATGCGCTTGGCCGTTATTCTAGCGATCTAGAAGCATTACAGACAAATTTAAGTGCCAATATCTTGCAAGATGCGGAGTTCAAGTTAGCATTAGATGCACTTAAAACAACGCTTGCGCAAATTAAAGGTCGTTGGCCAAATCTCAATATCGGTATTGATGTTGTAGAGCTACGTAGTTATCACTATCACACTGGCTTAATGTATGCGGTCTATGCACCAAACCGTGCTGCGCCGTTAGCACAGGGTGGCCGTTACGATGGTATTGGTGAGCACTTTGGTCGCGCACGTCCTGCTACTGGCTTCAGTTGTGATTTATATGCCTTGGGTGCAAATCAGTTCGCAGAGATCGAAACTGTTGTTGCTCCAAAAGGCTCAGAACAGGATTTACTCAAAGCAATTTCGAATGCACGTGCTCAAGGTTTACGAGTCGTTCAATTGTTAGGTAATGATGATTTAAGTTCTATTCCATACGCGACCCATCAACTCGTGTCGCAAAATGGTCAATGGAATATTGAAAAGATTTAAATGCCAACGGTAATTTTTACTGGTGGTTTCCAATTTTAACAGCATGATGTAATGAGGCTATTATGGGCAAAAATGTTGTGGTACTTGGTACCCAATGGGGCGACGAAGGTAAAGGTAAGATCGTCGACCTGCTCACAGATCAGGCGGCTGCGGTAGTACGTTATCAAGGCGGACATAACGCAGGTCATACTCTTGTCGTAGGTGGTAAAAAAACTGTATTGCACCTCATTCCATCAGGTATTTTACGTGAAAACGTATTGTGCTTAATTGGTAATGGTGTAGTACTTTCACCAGCCGCGTTAATTGAAGAAATGGGAATTTTGGAAGCGGAAGGTGTTCCTGTTAAAGAACGTCTACGTATTTCTCCAAACTGTCCACTCATTTTGCCTAACCACATTGCACTTGATCAGGCACGTGAAAAGAAACGTGGTAATGCTAAAATCGGTACTACAGGTCGTGGTATTGGTCCTGCTTACGAAGATAAAGTAGCTCGCCGTGCAGTGCGTGTTGCTGACCTTGTTCGTGGTGGTGCAGCATTAGAAGAAAAACTTCAAGAAATGCTTGAGTTACATAACTTCCAATTAACTCAGTTCTACGGTGTAGAAGCTGTTAAATTTGAAGATGTATTGGCTCTTTGCAACCAATGGCGTGAAGTTCTTGCTCCATTAGTAGTTGATGTTACTAAAGTGTTGCATGACTATCGCAAAGAAGGTAAGGCTGTAATGTTTGAAGGAGCTCAAGGCTCACTTCTAGATATTGACCACGGTACTTATCCATATGTTACAAGTTCAAATACAACTGCTGGTGGCGTAAGCTCTGGTTCAGGTATGGGACCTTTACATCTTGATTACGTATTAGGTATTACCAAAGCTTATACAACACGTGTAGGTGCTGGTCCATTCCCAACTGAATTAGTTTACGATGCAGCAGCTGATGCTGGTGATCCAGTGGGTAAACACCTTGGTACAGTTGGTCATGAATTTGGTGCTTCTACTGGTCGTCAACGTCGTTGTGGTTGGTTTGATGCTGAAATCCTTCGCCGTTCTGTAGATGTAAACTCACTTTCTGGTATTTGCTTAACTAAACTAGACGTTTTAGATGGTTTAGAAGAAGTGAAAATCTGTGTGGGCTATGAAAATACAGATTCGGGCTGTGTAGGTTCTTCTGATGCGGTTTCTTTTGAATGCTTGAAACCAATTTATGAAACTATGCCAGGTTGGAGCGAGTCGACTGTGGGTTTAACTAGCATCGAACAATTACCAGCAAATGCTTTGGCTTATGTGAAGCGTATTGAACAATTAATCGAATGTCCGATTGACATCGTTTCAACTGGTCCAGACCGCGCAGAAACAATTGTTTTACGTCATCCATTCTCTGCTTAATTAGCAAAGATTAAAAAGGCCTCCTGAAAGGGGGCTTTTTTATACCCGACTAAAGTGCAGTTTTTGTTTTATTCGATTCAGATTAAAACGTTAGATATAGATAAGGAATGATGGGCTCAGGATGAAGCTGCAACCAACTATTTCAAAAACAATTTTTTATTCTTTTTTATTTGCTATTGGTGGTTCTCCAACATTAGCGATGTTGGTCATTTATGGTCAGACATACCATGAAGATTTCTTTATGACTGCTTTTATGAGCTTGTCAGTATTATTCGCTTGTGTGTTAATTCCTGTGGTGTTCATACAAAATAGTTATTTACTCTGGAAAAGAGAAAGTCCTAATCTTGAAGAGAAAGTTAAGGTATTAAGTCATCTCTATCTTGGCTTAAATATAATATGTTTGATTTTCTGGATTTATTTGATGACTTTATCGACTTGATCGTTACATAAATACTATGATCATGGAGAAATGAGACATTCAAAGAGTAAGCTGGATTTCTTATAATAAGTGCAAAAGAATAAACAGCTTTTTATCGATTTAGGTGATCCATGTTATGAATAAAAAACTCTTTTTAAGCTTGTGTGCAGCAAGTGTGATGACCATTTCTGGCTGTGCAACAGTAGCAGACATGGCGGGTGCAGATACTGCAACCTTAAATGCTCAATCTGCTCAAGGTTTTAGTAAAATGGTGCAGGAAGCGCGTGGTAAAGGAACTTTGGATACAAGTTCAAGTACCTATAACCGTATTAATGCTGTTTTTAACCGTTTAAAACCGTATGCAAACCAGATGAACCAGACTGGTCAGCCTTTTAGTTGGCAGTTGGCAGTACTGAAATCAGACACCATTAATGCTTATGTAGCACCAGGTGGTAAAGTAGTGTTCTACACAGGCATTGTAAATAAATTGAACCTGACAGATGCTGAAATTGCAGCTGTTATGGGGCATGAAATGACTCACGCCTTGGAAGAGCACGCAAAAAGTAAAATCGGTGCTCAGGCTCTAACTGATTTAGCATTAAATATTGGCTTAAGTCAGATTAATGGTGGTAATGTGGGTCAACTAGGGTCGGCTGCGGCTCAGTTAGGTTCACAAGTGGGTGTAGGCTTACCATATTCGCGTAGCTTGGAAAGTCGTGCGGACCAAGGCGGCTTAATGCTAATGGCACGTGCAGGTTATAATCCAAATGCAGCGATTACATTGTGGGAAAAAATGAATAAGCTTGAAGGTGGCGGTGGTTCATCATTCTTGTCTACTCACCCATCTAACTCTCAGCGTATTGGTGATATGCGTAAAAACTTGCCTGCGGCAATGGCTGTTTATAATGGCCGTAAATAAGATATAAATTTTTTATAGATAAAGAAAACGGATGCCTAAGCATCCGTTTTTTATTTAAGGGGCAGGGTTGGGCTGTTGGATTTGAATGGCTTCAATGCCTTGTAAGACTTCAGCAGGCAGTTCAATTTCAAATGCCTGAATATTTTCTTTAAGTTGGTCTAGATTAGTCGCACCAATAATTGTGCTGGTCACAAAAAATTGTTGTTTGATAAATGCTAAAGCCATTTGAGTTAAGCTTAGCCCATGTTTCTCAGCTAGCTGTGCATATTGTTCAGTTGCCCACTCGCTTTGAGGGTTACTGTAGCGGCTAAAACGTGGAAATAATGTGACACGAGCATTAGCGGGACGAGCACCATTTCTAAACTTGCCAGATAGATAGCCAAACGCAAGAGGAGAGTAGGCAAGTAAGCCAACATCTTCATATTTAGCAATTTCAGACATACCTATTTCATAAGTACGGTTGAGTAGACTGTATGGGTTTTGAACACTTACAAATTTACTGACACCTAACTTTTCAGCCAAATGTAAAAACTTCATAGTGCCCCACGGCGTTTCATTTGATAAACCAATATAACGAATGCGTCCTCGGTTAATCTCTTCTTGTAGAGCAAGTAATGTTTCTTCTAGAGGGGTTGTATCATAATCATTTTGAGCTTGCTGGTTACCATAAGCTAGCGTACCAAAGAAGTTGGTATGACGTTCAGGCCAATGCAGTTGATAAAGGTCGATATAGTCAGTTTGAAGGCGTTTTAGGGAGCCATCTAGGGCTTTAGCAATATGATCGCTGTTAAAGCGCGTATGGCCTTCTCTGATGTGTGTTCCCCCAAAGCCGGGTCCGGCAATTTTAGAGGCAAGGAAGACTTTGTCACGTTGACCATTTTGGGCAAACCAATTGCCAATAATGGTTTCAGTTGCACCATAAGTTTCAGGTTTTGGCGGAACTGAATACATCTCTGCCGTATCCCAAAAATATAAACCGTGTGCCAAAGCATAATTGAGTTGTTCAAATGCTTCTTGTTGGGAGTTTTGCTCACCAAATGTCATGGTGCCTAAACAAATTTCTGGAAGCTTGAGGCCTGTGCGACTAAGTGGGTTAAATTGCATACAGCGGAATCCTTGGAAATTTTGAGTTAGCCTAACGGAGAATATGTATTCAACTTAAATCATAAAATTAGAATAGTTTGTAAGTTTTGTGTATTAACTCATTGTTGCATATAAAAAAAGCAAACCGAAGTTTGCTTTTTATTAAAAATTTAAAAAATATTATTCTTCATCATCATAGTCTTCATCAGGAGCAGGCGCTTCATCTAATGAAACATCAAAAATAAGAATAGCTTTACCATCTGTCTGGATCATGCCTTGATCTTCTAAGGTTTTGAGTACACGGCCAACCATCTCACGTGAACATCCCACAATCCGGCCAATTTCTTGACGAGTAATGCGAATTTGACGACCATTTGGCAAAATCATTGCTTCTGGTTGTGAAGATAAGTCGATTAAACAACGTGCAATACGCCCAGACACATCAATAAATGCAAGATCTGTCATTTTACGAGTCGTATTTTTTAGACGACGAACAAGTTGTGCAAAAACAGCATAGCTTAAGTCTGGATATTGTTTGCTAAGTTCGTGGAAGTTTTCATAAGAAATTTCTGCAATTTCACAGACATCACGAGTACGAACTTCAGCTGTACGTTGAGGGTTCGGTTCGAAAAGCCCCATTTCCCCAAAGAAATCGCCCGGATTCAAATATGCAACAACAATTTCACGTTCATCATCTTCACGTAAAATAATTGAAACTGAGCCTTTTAAAATTAAATATAAAGATTTCGACTCTGTTCCGGCATCAACAATTGTGGTTCGTTTTGGATATCTGTTGATGTGAGCACGTTTTAACAATGCTTTAACGGATTCAGGTAGTTGCCCCGGAGATAAAGCATCTGTGCTGAGTTGTGAAAAATTTGAAGTCATGCTTAATATGTTCCGAATAGGGTAAACAATTCACACAAGCCCGAGATGAGCTATTATTACACAGAAGAGATGAAATTCCTTATCAACTCATTTTATGTTAGTGTACAAAACAAGGGTCTGTTGACATTTCACAGATGGTTGCGACATAAGACAATTCTTTTAGACGTTACCAAGCAAGAGCTATGAAATTTAACCATTCTAAATAAATAGATCTTAACAACGGAACGTACAAAATAACATGGTCTTGCGCTGTGCCTGCGCTGCTTAAATGGCAACTCAGATTATGGCTGAAATTTCACAAACTATGTAACAAAACTGGACAAAGGATCGCCATTGTCAGGGTTTTGCGTGTTATTTGGATTAATTTTTAGCTCTAACGCAATCCATAGATGAAATGTCAACAGACCCTGCTTAAATTTATAATTTTTTTTAGGTAGTTGCAATGCAAACAAGTGTACATTGGCTAGAGAATGTTGCTTTTGAAGCGAAATCAGATAGTGGGCATAGTGTCATCATGGACGGCTCACCTGAGTATGGTGGTGAAAACCGTGGTCCACGTCCTATGGAGTTGCTATTAATGGGACTTGGTGGGTGTGCTTCGTTTGATATTGTGACCATTTTAAAGAAATCACGCCAAGATGTGACGAATGTTGTATGTAATTTAAAAGCTGAGCGTGCTGACACAATTCCAGCTGTTTTTACTAAAATCCACTTACACTTTGTGGTAACAGGTAAAGCTGTGAAAGAAAAACAGGTTGCAAAAGCAGTTGAATTATCTGCCGAAAAATATTGTTCAGCGAGTAAAATGCTTTCCGATGGTGGTGTAGAAATTACCCATGACTTCAAAATTATTGAAGCGGAATAAGCCACTTTTTTGTTAGATAGAAAGAAGAAGCTGACATTAGAGTTGGCTTTTTTATTGTCAAAAATAATTAAAAAATAAGAGAGGGAATAAAAGTGAATATTCGTGCTGCTAAATTGGAAGATAGTCAGGCCATATGCGATTTACTTAAACAGATGGGCTATCCACAGCCACTCACTCTTATCCAAGAAAAATTTGAAATACTAAATAATGACTCTAACTCACAAGTTTTGGTTGCTGAAGAAGGGCATCAAATTTGTGGCTTTTTATCTCTCTATTTTATTCCGCAAATTGCTTTGCAAGGCGACTTTGCCAAAGTTTGTTATTTGTGTATTGATGAGAATATACGAAGTAGAGGTGTTGGTCGCCTGCTTTTAAAAAATGCTGAGCAATTGGCAAGGCAACGGGGATGTGATCGAATGGAACTACATTCAGGTGAGCAGCGAACATTGGCGCACCAGTTTTACTTACGAGAAGGTTATGTGGATGCGCCAAAATATTTTCGTAAAGCTTTAAATTAACGAGCTGTATTTAGAAAAAGCTGAGGATCTACCCGAGCATTATTAAGGCTCATACCCCAATGCAGGTGAGGGCCTGTCACACGTCCAGTTTTGCCTACCAAACCTAAAGTTTCTCCTTGGTGGATATGTTGGCCTTTCTCTACTTTAATTGCGCTTAAATGGCAGAACATGCTGACTAGGCCTTGGCCATGATCAATCAACACGGTTTGACCATTAAAAAAATAAGATCCGGTTTGGATAACAACACCATCTGCGGGTGCAACGACTTTTTGTCCTACTGGTGCAGGAATATCTAAACCTGAGTGGGGCGCGCGTTCTTCACCATTAAAGAAACGTTTTCTCCCAAAAGAGTTAGTAAACTTCCCTGAAGTTGGGCGTATAAATGCTGGTAGGGTTTGCCATGAACTCTTTGTAAATGAGCTATACACATCATTTTGTTCTTTAGCTTCTTGAGCGTAGCGGTCTAACTGGCTTTGGTTAGGGTTCACATAATCTTGGTTAGTGACTTTAATCCGTTGCTCCACATAGGGATAGGACTTAACTTCTATTTGAATAGGTGCTTTATTCGTGTCGAGCTGAACACTGCCGAGTGGAATAGATAACGGAATACCCACGACAGCATAACGCTGCTGACCTTCCTTGCTAATTAAAACTGGCTTTTGTTGAAAGGTAACCTGAGTAATATCGCTAGTTAGGAGAATAACTGCAATCCCACCAGCTCTTCTGGAGTCTTGTGGAAGCTCGGCAAAGCAATAAAAAGGTATGGATGTAAAAAGTAAAGTGGAGATGAGCTTTTTTATAAACATGGCAACCTTAATTTTTATTCAAAGAATAATGAAGATTATATCAATAAGTTTTAATTAAAAGTTATTTTAATTCTTTAATGAAATAGTTTTATTTGTTATTTTATTTTAATAGTTGATTATTGTAGTCACATATTTCTCTTTATTTTATTGGGTTTGCTTATTTCTTGTTTTAATTTTTCTAAATTTTATTTGAGATTTATTTTAGGTGCTAATTCCTACTATTTTGTTTGGATTTAAAATCTATTGTTATTTTAGTTTTATTATGAATAATGATTTTATAATTAAATTTATAATCATAACTTTAATTATTATATAAAAATTTTAAAGGACTTAATATAATGTTAAATATATCTTATGAAAATCGTTTTACTGAAATATGGAAATACATGCAACGAGGGTTGGTTTATCCAGCCCCCCATGCAATTTTTAGTACGGTTTGGCTTAATACAGAAATTACACGTGAAAAAATTCGTCAGTTAATGATCGCTGTGCGTCAAGAGATTAATAAAAATCCTGCACTTTCCAGTAAAAATACGACGTTGGCTATCGGTGTATCTTTTGATAATTGGGATCTGATTTGTAAAAAAGATAATTTGTCACGACCAAAAGGAATGCAATTACATTATCCAGAAGAAAAAAATCCAAATGTCTCAGAAGTTTTCTCTGAGTCTAATGGGAGTTTTAAAAATTCAGATGGTGACATTTGGTTGCATGTGAAAAGTGATGATGCTGATGCTTGTACAGTATTACAGAAATATATTGAGCATTTTTTAGTTTCAGATATCAAGGAAATATTTAGTCAAGTTACTGCTTCACAATCTAAAACCGGTCGTAATGGTAAGGTTTTAGGATGTCGTTTTTCTGAAAATTTAAATAACCCATCTGATCCTATTTCACTCGCAAAACATACTTTGATTGGTGCAGAAGATATTGAGCACTTTGGTGGATCATATGTTTTATCCCAACGGTTTCTGATTAACTGGGACCAGATAAATATGATGTCAGAAGATCAGATTGAAGATTTGATTGGACGTAAAACTGACGACACGATTATTCCAGACCGTGATAGCCGTTCGCACATTAAAGCGTCTCGTGTGCAAGATGAAAATGGAAATACTACACCTGTTCTGCGTCTAGGTTTACCGTTCGGCCGTGCTGAGTCAAACTCAAGTTTTAGAGTGCCAAAATCGGTCACTAAAGCAGATGAAGCCGGAATTTATTTTGCTGGTTTTGCAAAAACTGCTGCCATTTTAGAAGAAGTAATGGCAAGTCAGGTTGGAGCAATAGAAGGTTTCATGAATGACAGATTATTCAATAATCTTCACTCAGACTTAGGCGGTATATTTTATGTTCCAAGTTTAAAAGATTTAGAATTAGATGATGCTCCAGAATATTTAAATGATTTTAGTCGACTAGATAATGATAACTGGAATTTTTTCCCAGGGATGGATTGGACTCGATTTGATCGCCATTATACGAACAGTTCTGATAATGGTTTGATGTATTACAACCACAGTAATTATCTTTTTAATATGGCGACAGGTCTAAATCCTCATAGTGAATTTTTTAAACCACCATCAAACCGTATTTTAAGTCTACTTGAAAATACATTTTCTTTATGGCAAGACAACTGGTATTTCAATCGAAAACAAGAAGAAATTGAGCAAGGGGTAGATTATTACATTGATGAGTTTGAGATCAGTGATAAACCTGAAAATATTATGGGTTTATCAATTATGTTACGTAAAGGCTGGGCTATTCGATTAAGTCTGCAATTGTTCTCATCAGAAAATTATGGTTTCCGTGGGCGGAAAATATTATTAAAAAATGGTGAAATGATTCCATATTCGAGTGGACGAGAATGCGAAGGTAAGGTCATTTATGGATCGGACACTTATCGCATCATGCCAGATGAAATTATTGTAGGAGCTATGCCGAATTTGACCTTGGGTGAAGGTCGCTATGTAATGAAGTATTTATCTGAGGAAGAGCGTCTTCAGGGTTTTTTGCGTAACTTAAGTGAAGCATCGGGTGTAGGGCATGTTATTCCGAATTATAAAAAAGCATTAGATTTAGGTTTGGCTGGTCTACAACAAGAAATTGCTAAACATGCAAATAATGCACAGACTCAAGAAAAGAAAGATTTTTATGAAGCTTCTGCATTGGCACTGACTGGTATTTCTGAATATTTCTTAAACTACTCAAAACTTGCATTTAAAATTGCAGCCCAGATGCAAGAAGGGCAGCAATTCGAAAAAGAGAACTTAACTGCTATTGGTCGACGAATGGAAAAGTTGTCGAAAGATAAACCGGACACATTTATTGAAGCAGTTCAATTTATTTTCACACTGCATAGTTGTTTGCATTTAAATGGTGAGCCAACAGCATTTGGACGTATGGATCAGCTGTTGCAACCTTTCCTTGAAAAAGATGCGATTCCGCCTGAAGAAGCCCAAGAAATTATCGATGCCTTCTATATTAAGCTAGACGAAAAAGTACAACAAAACCGTATGTTTATGGAAGACCATCAGCCTTTTGGTAATCTTGCGATGGGTGGCAGTTCAGGCCCTTATCCTCAAGGTGCATCTTTAGGACAATGGATTCAACAGATTACAGTTGGTGGTACAGTCGCGGATGGTGAAGAAGACTTTTCTAAAACTGAACCTGCTTACAATGATGTGACACGATTATTCATTCGTGCATCAGGCCGTTTACCGTTAAATGCACCGTGTTTGTCTCTACGCACTCGCAAAGATATTCCGGAAGAGATTTTAGAAGAAGCTGCACATGCGATTTTATCTGGTGGCGCTCACCCGATTTTATTAAATGATGAAAAGCTTATTCCTAGTCTTCATCAGAGTGGAAATGGTGTAGGAGGAGATACACTCACTAATTTGCCAACTTGGAACTCTAAAGTCGATATTCGTTCAGCACAAAATTACGCTTGTGATGGTTGTTATGAACCACAATTTCCAGGTGAAAACTGGTTTTCTTTAGGTGGGTTCTCGACATTACAGCCGTTGGAATGTGCATTAAATCAAGGTAGAACAATTTCAAGTGCTGGGCAAAGCTATCTGTTTGGACAAACTGTTTCATTAAATAGCAGACCTGCTGATCAGATTGATAGTTTTGAAGAACTGTTAGAGCTCTATGAGCAACATTTTGAATTACTCAATCGCAAAGCTTTCAATGGTCAAATTCTAGGTTATGGCGCCAATACAGATATTTGCCCATCTCCAATTTTAAATGTATTGATGGATGACTGTTTGGCTAAAGGACAGGATTTTTATAGTGGTGGGGCTAAATATAATATTTATGGACCGTGCTATATCTCGCTGAGTAATACCATCAATTCACTATATGCCATTAAGGCAATGGTATTTGATCCATTAACCGCAGTTACTACATTGCCTGAGTTGTTAGAATGCTTGTGTTGTGACTGGGGATATAAAATGACCGAGCCATTTATTAGTAATTTAGCTGGTCACGCTCGTATTGCTGCACAAGCTGATCGTTATAAGCGCTTACGTGAGATTGCTTTGGCACAACCACGTTATGGGCGAGGGAATTCTGAAGTCGATAAATTAGGCGATGAGATTGTTCAAATGATTGCTGAAATATCCGTTAAAACATTTACCAATCCATGGCCCCAATTTGCACAAAGCCTTAAAAGTTTGGCTGAGCGTTATGGTTCAGAGGAGCATCCTTTTGGTATTCAAATTCAACCTGGCGTAGGAACTTTTGAAAATCATGTAGAGATGGGGGCGTGGAATGGGGCAAGTGCTGATGGTCGCCGTCTCGGTACAACTGTCGCATCTGATTTAAGTCCGTCACCAAGTCCGGCAGATTTAGCAATTGATCATCAAACAGTTGAATTCAGCCGCGCTTTACAAGGTTTTAAGGGGATGGGAACAGACTTAATGGCTGATGGAGCACCTACAGATTTTAATATTGGTGAAGACTTTGGCGTTAAAGAACTCGTAGCTATTTTAAAGCAATTTAGCCAAGGCGGATCATCCAATATTTTAACAATAACGGTCGCTGACCCAGAAACATTTGCTCAAGCTGTGACATCACCTGAGCAATATAATCTGTTGCGAGTACGTACTGGCGGTTGGTCAAACTTCTTTACATCTGTATTCCCTATCATTCAGGATCAACATCAGCGTCGTCCAATCTCTACGCCAGATCTTCCAGTAGAAAAAACAGAGCAAGCTAAATGCCCGTTCCACCAATGGCATAATTGATTAACTGTTTTGTAAGGTAGTCTTTCAAATGAAGGGCTGCCTTTAATTATTTTAAAATTTAACAGTGATAACTATTCAAAATTTCACAGCTTTAAAATTGCCATTTTTTGCAGAAATTTAGATAAAAACTTGGCCTTTTTGTTTTCTCTTAAAAATTATACAAAATATACTTGAAATAGATCATTCATAAACCCATATTATAATGGAGTTTTACTCATTGTTATTTTAATAACATTATGAAAAATATATAAAATTTTATTTGAAATCCGAAAAAAAGTTCCCATCTATTAGACAAGTACAAATTTGTTGTGAGGAATAACAAGAATGCGTTTTGAAAAATTTACAAACCGCTTGCAGCAAGCCCTTTCAGATGCTCAATCTTTAGCGATGGGTAAAGACCATACCGCGATCGCAGGTATTCATATTTTGAGTACCCTTTTAGAAGAGCCATCAAATATTAGTTTGTTGCAACAAGCAGGTGCACGGTTACCTGAACTTAAACAAAAGCTTGAGCAAGCTATAAAAGATGCTCCGACCATTGCGAATCCGACTGGGGATGTCAATTTAAACCCTGAAGCCGTTAAAGCGCTTAATCTGGCAGATCGATATGCGCAAAAAGCGGGTGATGAATTTTTGTCAACTGACTGGGTGCTATTAGGCTTAGCAGAAACAGGCGAAACTAAAAATATTTTAAGTGCTGTAGGTGTAACTCCCGACAGCCTACGCAAAGTAATTGAACATATTCGAGGTAGTGACAAAGTCATGAGTAATAATCACGAAGATCAACGTGACTCACTTAATAAATATACGATTGATTTAAATGAGCGTGCTTTAGCAGGGAAACTTGATCCTGTAATTGGACGTGATGACGAAATCCGCCGTACCATTCAAGTCTTATCACGTCGTACAAAAAACAACCCTGTACTAATCGGTGAGCCGGGTGTGGGTAAAACTGCTATTGTTGAAGGTTTAGCACAGCGTATTGTGAAGGGTGAAGTACCTGAGGGCTTAAAAAATAAACGTGTTTTATCCCTCGACTTAGGTTCATTACTTGCTGGTGCGAAGTATCGTGGTGAGTTTGAAGAACGCTTAAAAGCAGTTTTAAAAGATGTGGCAAAACACGAAGGCGAAATCATCCTGTTTATTGATGAGCTGCATACGCTTGTAGGCGCTGGTAAAGGTGATGGCGCTATGGATGCAGGTAATATGTTAAAACCTGCATTGGCTCGTGGTGAATTACGCTGTGTGGGTGCGACTACTTTAGACGAATACCGTCAATACATTGAAAAAGATGCAGCTTTAGAGCGTCGTTTCCAAAAAGTACTGGTTGATGAACCAAGTGTAGAAGATACCATTGCGATTTTACGTGGTTTAAAAGAGAAATATGCTACTCATCATGGTGTACAAATTTTAGACTCAGCGATTATTGCTGCGGCGAAAATGTCTCATCGTTATATTACAGACCGTCAATTACCAGACAAGGCAATTGATTTGATCGATGAAGCAGCTTCTCGTATCAAAATGGAGATTGACTCTAAACCCGAAGTACTTGATAAGCTTGATCGCCGTTTAATCCAGTTGAAAATGCAATTGGAAGCTGTGAAAAAAGATGAAGATGTCGGTAGTAAAGCTGAAGTCACTCATCTTGAAAAACAGATTGCTGAAGTTCAGAAAGAATACAATGATCTTGAAGAGATTTGGAAATCTGAGAAGACTCTTGTAGAAGGCACTAAACAAGCTCAAGTTGAACTTGATAAAGCGCGTATTGCTTTTGAGAAAGCTCAGCGTGAGGGTGATTTAGCTGAGGCAGCACGCTTACAGTATGGCGTAATTCCAGAGCTACAAAAACAACTGGAGCAAGATGAAGTTGCAGAAGAGAACGAAGAGCCAAAACTTATTCGTACTAAAGTGACTGAAAATGAAATTGCTGAGGTCGTTAGTGCTGCAACAGGAATTCCGGTCACTAAGATGCTGCAAGGCGAGCGTGAAAAACTACTCAATATGGAAGGTTTTTTACATGACCGAGTTGTAGGGCAAGATGAAGCTGTTGTTGCTGTATCGAATGCTGTTCGTCGTTCACGCGCAGGCTTGTCTGACCCGAATCGTCCAAGTGGTTCATTCTTGTTCTTGGGTCCAACAGGTGTCGGTAAAACAGAGTTGACCAAAGCGCTGGCTAACTTCTTGTTTGACAGTGATGATGCCATGATTCGTATCGACATGAGTGAATTCATGGAGAAACATTCGGTCAGCCGTTTGGTTGGGGCGCCTCCGGGTTATGTGGGTTATGAAGAAGGCGGTGTTTTAACCGAAGCTGTTCGCCGTAAACCATATAGTGTGGTGTTGTTTGATGAGGTTGAAAAAGCGCATCCAGATGTATTCAATATCTTGCTACAAGTGTTGGATGACGGACGTTTAACAGACTCACAGGGTCGAGTAGTAGACTTTAAAAACACGGTTATTGTGATGACATCGAACTTAGGTTCACAAGATGTACGTGAGCTAGGTGAGGGTGCAACAGACGATGACGTGCGTGCCATTGTAATGAATGCGGTAAGTCAGCATTTCCGTCCGGAATTTATTAACCGGATTGATGAGCTTGTGATTTTCCATTCACTCAAGAAAGCACAAATTCGAGGCATTGCCGATATTCAGTTGGATCGATTACGTTCACGACTTGTTGATCGTGATATGAGTTTAACTGTAGATGATACTGCCTTTGATTTATTGATTGATGCTGGTTTCGACCCTGTATATGGAGCGCGCCCATTGAAACGTGCGATTCAACAACAGATTGAAAACACATTAGCTCAAAAAATCTTGTCAGGTGATTTTGTCGCAGGCGATACCATTTTGGTTAAAGGCGAAAATGGGCATTTAGTCTTCGATAAAATGAAACTCAGCTAAGCTTTTTCTGCTAAAACCGAAAAGAGAATATGGAAACATATTCTCTTTTTTTATGGTGAGGCTGTTTGTGTTGTTGATGTGAGTAAAGTAACTAATGCATCTGAAACTTTCTGAGTTAATGTTCTTAATTTTTGTTCGGGGTGGCCAGATAAAAAATAATGGTAATGATAAATACGCTCTTGATAAGAAATGCAAATGAAAAAAGTACCTACAGGCTTTTCTGGAGTTTCACTCCCTCCAGATTTTAATAGACCAGTACAACTTACAATAAGATCGGCTTGTTGAAATAACCTTCGACCCAGCTTACACATTTCTTCTGTGACTTGTGGTGACTCTGCTGTGTAAGTCTCTATTAACTTTGGATTGATATTTAAAATACTAACTTTAATGCTGGGGTCATAACTCACTAAACCGCCGAGTAAAATATCTGCCCCGCTATTTTTATGAATAGAAAATTGGCTAGTTAAATAACCAGAACTGGCACTTTCAATAAATGCGACTTTAAGTTGAAGATTTTCTAATAATTGGCAGCACTGCTGAAGCATTATTTCACCTCGTATTGTTTCTATTTATAAATAAAATCAAATACAAATAAATTATAAAATCACAGTAAGTGATTTAGGAGTGTTGTTCAAGTCTGAGATAACAATCTATAAAACGACTTGAATATTCAAAAATCTCTGTGAAAAAATTCAGGTTTTAAAATGATCAATGTTAATGGTCGGGAAGTTCATTTATAACATTGCGGCATGCTTAAAAAATTGTTAATTTTGTTCGATATAACAAACAATAACAATTTTAGGATGAATGAAATGAACAATAAACAAGGGTATATGCTGGGAGTTTTGAGCGGTGTATCTGTATTATTATCAAATACATGGGCAGCACAACCAATGTCGGAAAGTGCGCTTGCAACTCAAACAGGAGCGATAACCACGTCTTTACCCGTCATTATTGCGAAAGCTCAGGACGATGCCAAAAAACCTGCGATAGAACAACAACAAGTGCGGCAGGCGTTGGGAGATAACTATTTACAGCAAGTTCGATGGAATGCGCTTAGAACTAGCGTACTTTCGCCTTATCAAGAACAAAAACAGAATCATGTTATTGATAATAAAGAAAAGAAGAGATTAGAAATGATTGCGCTACCGGAAAGAGCAGATCGATTTACTAAATATGATTTTGAGTCAAAAAATGTTCATGGCGAGGTTATTATTACCGTGAAGTAATAATAACCTCTAGTTTCATTAATATTGATCTAGAGCAGGGTGCTGAATTTTCCATGCACGGTGGATTTTTTGGTTACGTTTAAAATCAAGGCCGATGGTTTCAGAAGTGATTTCTTCAATCTGAAAAATAGCTTCAATTTCTTCGTCCATTTCAAAACCGCGATAGTTATTCGAAAAGTAAAGTGTACCTTCACTGTGCAAACGGTTCATTGCGCGTTTAATAAGTGAAACATGGTCACGTTGTACATCGAATGTACCATAGAATTTTTTCGAGTTTGAGAATGTCGGTGGGTCAATAAAAATAAGGTCGTATTGTTCATGACCCTCTTTTAACCACTCAAAACAGTCACTGGCAAAGAACATGTGTTGTTCATCTGGGTGATCTACAGTTAAGCCATTTAAAACGAAGTTTTCTTTTGACCAGTTTAAGTAGGTATTCGACAAATCTACACTTGTTGTGCTGGCAGCACCGCCCAGCGCAGCATGTAAGCTTGCAGTAGACGTATAACTATATAAGTTCAAGAAGTGTTTGCCACGTGCTTCTTGAGCAATACGTAAACGCATTTGACGGTGATCAAGGAACAAACCTGTATCGAGATAATCAGTCAGGTTAACTAAAATTTTAGCTTTACCTTCTTGAACGATAAAACGTTTTGAAGCCGTACTTTGTTTCGTATATTGAGTTGTACCAGTTTGACGTGCACGTGTCTTAATAAAGATGGCATCGCGGTTTAAACCAGTAACAGCACGAATCGCAGCAAGCGCTAAATTAAAACGTTTTTTAGCTTTTTCTGGATCGATGGTTTTTGGTGGTGCATATTCCTGAACATGTAAACGGTCACCATATAAGTCAACAGCGACATTAAAGTCAGGTAAGTCTGCATCATACAAACGTAAGCAATAAATATTTTCTTTAGTTGCCCATTTTTTCAAGGCAATCATATTTTTTTGCAAACGATTAGCGAAATCTTGTGCTTCTTCCATTTCAATTGGTTGAGCTTGCCAATTCACTAAAAATGGTTGATTCACTTTTTCTGGTTTGATTACACCGAAACGAATATAAATTGGCAACTTACCATTCATTAAACGTAAAGTTTCAGGTGCTTCAAACGCTAAAACATCAGATTGTTCAATTTGAGCTGCAATAATTGCTGCATATTGATTTGGAAAATGTTTTTGTAAAAGTGCTGATAAACCTAAGTATAGAGAACGGTTTGAAGCTTTTTCACCTAAACGTTCACCATACGGCGGGTTAGTCACAATAAATGCAGTTTTGCCTTCAGCTGCAAAATCCGGCCAGTCAGCTAAAGTACGTTCTTCGATTTGAATCTGACCTAATACATTTTCAAAGCCTGCCGCAATAATATTTTCACGGGTTGCTTTAATTGCTTCCCAGTCTGCATCGTAGGCATAAAATTTAGGTAAAGGTAACTCAAGTGCCTTTTCGTGACGCTCTGCTGCTTCTGCTTTAATTGAAAGCCAAAGGTCGCGGTCATGACCATGCCAGCCATTAAATCCGAAACGGCGAACAAGTCCTGGTGCACGGTCAGTTAAAATCATTAATGCTTCAATGATAAATGTGCCTGAACCACACATAGGGTCAAGTATAATCTCTGGATTACGCTGTTTGAGCTTAGCTTTTTGTAAAATTGCAGCAGCAAGGTTTTCTTTAATTGGTGCATCCGTCATAAAACGACGGTAGCCACGTTTATGTAGCGAGTCACCTGATAAATCTAGACAGTAAGTATGTTCAGTTTTACCTGCCAAAGCATATATCGTAATTTCTGGTTGTTTTGTGTCAATGCTAGGACGGCGACCTACAGCTTCCATAAAGGAATCAACAACGCCATCTTTTACACGCAATGTAGCAAATTGCGAATTGACCATAATTTCACGTTCTGCATGTAAGCGGATTGCGAACGTACTTTGTGGTGCAAAAATAAGCGACCAATCAAAGCTCATTGCGCCTTCATAAAGCTCTTCTGCTACATCACGGGCATCATGCGTAAATTCAAGTTCATAAGTATGAATAGGAAGTAAAACACGAGAAGCGAGACGCGACCACATACAAATGCGGTAAGCTTCTTCAAGTGTCCCTTCAATGATTAAACGTCCTGCTTTACGTTCTGTCACTTTGGTGCCAAGTTGTTCTATTTCTTCTTGTAAGAGGGGTTCTAAACCATCAGCACAAGTAATCCAATAGTGGTTTAAACGTAAAGAGGTATTCATAAACTCGATTGACCAAAACATATAAATATTAACGATGCAAAGTTTAACGTATTTTGATGCCTAAAGGTTTTTAAATTATTGCAACCTATCATTTAGCAACCAATAAACTGATTTTTAAAGAGGAATAGCTTGAAAATGGTATGTATTTTGCTAGACCAATATTATGGATGGTTATTTATTTAACAGACATAGTCGGTTTTTAACCATTTTTATAATTTTAATGGATGGGGATGTTATAAATGAAAGACATGATGGGGAATGGTTTTATTGCTAATGCGGATGCTTTCTCAGTAACCACACAAATATATGTACGTATGCGTAGAGTGACAGGGCGAGTAATAGATGCAATGTACGTGATTCAAAATAAAGATTACGCAAAGTATGTAATTGCGCTGGCATTAGAAACAGAAGATGACGATTTAAGACGATGCGTTGAGAGATTAAAAACGTTGGTAGACACGCTACCTGAGCCTACTGAAAAAGAAAAAATTGCTCTTGTTAAAGCCGATGAAGATTCAGAAATCACCGCCGAAGAAATTTATCGGGCACAAGTTCCACACCATTATATAGGTGCATTGAGATAGTCTAGATCACGGTCTTAAATTTTCTGGTCAATTTAGGGCCTTATTCTGTAAAGTTCTTCTGCGAAAAGAGCGGAATTCAGCTACACTATGCACGTTTTCGCGATTCGACCCATAGGAATCCATTATGCATATTGCAGCGTTGCATCAGCCGAGTCAGGTTCAGCTCAATCAAGACGGAAATTTAAAACATTTTTTAACAATTGAGGGGCTTTCAAAAGAAAACCTCACTAAGATTTTAGATACCGCACAAAGCTTTTTAGATGATAATAATAATTTAATTAACCGTCCGCTCTTAGAAGGGTTGACGGTGATGAATCTTTTCTTTGAAAACTCCACCCGTACTCGCACTACTTTTGAAGCAGCAGCAAAACGCTTGTCTGCCAATGTATTGAATATTGATATTGCACGTTCAAGTACATCAAAAGGTGAAACACTACGAGATACGCTCTGGAACCTTGAGGCAATGGCTGCCGATATTTTTGTTGTCCGCCATTCATCTTCGGGTGCTGCACATTTCATTGCTAAAGATGTGTGTCCAAAGGTCGCGATTATTAATGCTGGAGATGGTCGTCATGCCCATCCAACGCAAGCGATGCTCGATATGCTTACCATTCGCCGTGAAACAAAGAAACCGTTTGAAGAGTTGAGCGTTGCCATTATTGGTGACATTAAACATTCTCGTGTAGCACGTTCGGATGTTGCAGCATTACAAACACTAGGATGTAAAGATATTCGTGTGATTGCACCGAATACATTATTACCAGTGGGCTTTTCTGAATATGGCGAACATGTCCGCTTGTTTAACAACATGGATGCAGGGATCGCAGATTGTGATGTGATTATTGCTCTACGTATTCAAAATGAGCGTATTGATTCTCCAGCATTATCCTCACAGTCTGAATTTTACCGAATGTATGGCCTAAACAAAGAACGTCTTGGTTTGGCGAAACCTGATTGTATCGTGATGCATCCGGGTCCAATGAATCGTGGTGTGGAAATTGACTCAAGTGTGGCGGATGGAGACCAGTCGGTTATTTTAAAACAAGTAACTAACGGTATTGCTGTTCGTATGGCTGTGTTGGCACTGTCAATGCAAGGCCAACTCCAAGAGCAAGGTTTAATTGAAGCGATTACGTTGTAAGGAATGGATCACATGAGTATTGTAAAAATTGAAAATGTACGTGTGTTAGACCCAATCCAGAAAACAGACAACGTACAAACCGTATATATTCAAAATGGCAAACTGGTTGCTGCGGTAGAGAAAGTTGAACAAACACTTGATGGTCAAGGTAAATGGCTAATGCCAACCATGGTCGATTTATGTGCGCGTTTGCGTGAACCCGGTCAACAGCAACATGGTACGCTCAAGTCTGAAGGTAAGGCAGCACGTGCTAATGGTATTCTGCATGTCATTACCCCACCAGACTCAAAGCCGATTGTACAAGACAACGGTGCCCTCATTCATGGCTTGATTGAAAAGGCATGGCTTGATGGTGGCATTCATATGCATATTATTGGTGCTCAAACCCAAGGTTTAAATGGTAAACAACCTGCAAATATGGCTGGCCTTAAAAAGGGTGGTTGTACTGCTGTTTCAAATGCCAACGCCGCTTTTGAAAATGATGATGTGGTTATTCGTACTTTGGAATATGCAGCGGGTCTTGGCTTAACGGTTGTGTTCTATGCCGAAGAGCCACAGATTGCTAAAGATGGATGTACACACGAAGGTTTTATTGCTTCTCGCCAAGGTCTGCCGATGATTCCGGCGCTTGCTGAAACTGTAGCGATTGCCAAATATTTGCTTATGATTGAAGCAACTGGCGTAAAAGCTCACTTTGGTTTGTTGTCTTGTGGTGCATCTGTTGAGTTAATCCGTGCTGCAAAAGCAAAAGGCTTACCTGTGACTGCCGACGTTGCAATGCACCAGCTACATTTAACTGAACATTTAATAGACGGTTTTAATTCACTTGCACACGTTCGTCCACCATTGCGTTCTGAGCAAGATAAAGAACTTTTACGTCAAGGATTAAAAGAAGGCGTAATTGATGCAATTTGTACGCACCATGAGCCTTTAAGCAGTTCGGCAAAAATGGCGCCATTTGCAGAAACTCAGCCGGGCATTACAGCTTTTGATACCTATGTATCTTTAGGGATTCAACTCATTAATGAGGGTTTATTTGAACCTCTAGAATGGGTTGCTAAAGTAACGAGCGTGCCAGCGGAGGTTGCCAATATGACCTCGCGTTGGGAAGATGAAGCTGGATGGGTATTGATAGATCCTGTTTTAAGCTGGACAGTAAGCAAAGATACTATTTTGTCGCAAGGGAAAAATACCCCGTTGTTGGGCCAAAACCTAACGGGTAAAGTGCTTCAAACTTTTGCTAATTTATAAGTTACTTAATTAAAGTAAATTTTAAATATGAACAGGTAGATCAATAAGATCTACCTGTTTTGTAAATACTAGATGGAAAATTGTATATAAATTATATAAAAAACAACAAAAGATTGAAGGAAGATTAGAATAAAAAACTATCAGCAAAGAGAAGTATTTGAATAATCAAAAGTTGCTGATTACGACTTATAAGATTCGGGAGAATAATCAATGTCGATAAACCCTATAGAATTGCTTAAAGAAAAAGTATCTTCAATATTATTAGATGAACAGGATGGATACCTAGGCGAAAAATCGAATGCTTTATCTAAGTTTTATCCAATTTTACTTTCATTATTAGCTGCTAAACCTGATCTTATCGGACAATTGAAAAACAGTTTGACTCCTTCTTTATCAGACCTTTTTTCTCATAATGACCAAATCAAGAATACCGTGCTTACCCATTTAAGTGGTACAGCACCAAATAATGAAATAGAAAGTACACTCAACAGTGCAATTAAACCTAGCCTTAATGCAATTTCAGATGTTGCCGGAAATGATCAACAAAGTATTGTGAATTACTTGCGCCAACATGCAGATACTATTCGTTCATATTTACCAGCATGGGCAGTGGGTCTATTAGCGCCTTTAGGTGTTGGTGCAGGCTTATCTTCGGTTACACATTCAACTTCAACAGCTCCACCATTAGCTGCAGCAACTGAAAATACAGGTAAGTCTCGTGGGTTTCTGCCTATTATCGCTCTAATTATTCTGGGTCTTATCATTGCTTGGCTATGGCGTTCTTGTCAGCATAAAGAAGCTGTACCAGCACCAGAACCGTCAGCTGCAAGTGGTGTTGAAGCTGCTGCTGCACCCGCTAGCTTAACCTTGAGTACAGATGATAAAGGAACAGTGAGTCAGTGTCAGGCTGGGATTGGTGATCAAGGCTTCTTGGCAACGCTACAAACCAATGTTAAGAAGGTTTTTTCGACAACTCAAGATTGTAATGTGGATACAAGCCAAACTTATGCGGCTTCATTTACAGATAAAGATGCGCTTGCAGGTGTGTTAGGTGCATTAAAAGGTGTGCCAAATGCATCTTTAGAATGGGTTGGCGATAAAATCACTTTGAAAGCGGGTGATGCGGCAGCATTAGAAGCTTTAACTGCAAAAGTAAAAGCATTGGTGCCACATACTGAGGTTGTTGGTACAGCACCAGCAACAGCAACAGCTGAGCAATCTGTAAGCAATAGCTTAACTGCTTCGCAAACTGCTCTAGGCTCAATTGACCCGAACAATGTCGATGTAAATGCTTTGGTGAAAGCGCTTAACTTACAAATTATTAACTTTGCGAGTGGTTCAAGTGAAATCCCTGCGGATAACAAAGCCATTCTTGATCAAGCTGCAACCCTTTTAAATAAAGTGTCTGGAGTGAAATTAAATGTCGGCGGGCATACCGACTCAACTGGTAATGCTGCTGCAAATAAAGCTTTGTCTCAACGTCGTGCTCAAGCAGTTGTAGATTATTTAACATCTAAAGGTGTAGACGCGTCTAAATTAGTTGCACAAGGTCATGGTTCTGATCAACCAGTTGCTGAAAATACAACTGACGAAGGACGTTTCAAAAACCGTCGTATTGAGTTTTCAGTAGCTCAATAATCGACTCATTTATGAAAAATTAGTTATTTTAATTTGAAAAAAGCTTCTCATTTTGAGAAGCTTTTTTTATAGAGATAAATAGTGTTGGGTTAATATGAAAATCAGTTTGGTAGGAAGTGGACGAGTTGCCTTTCATTTGGCAAAAGGACTCTTGGCTCAAGGTCATAACATCGTACAAGTCTATGCACGTGATTTTGAGAAAACCCAAAAATTTGCAGAGAAAATTCAAGCCAAAGCATGTCAGTCTCTTCAAGATTTTCAAATATCTGATTTAATTATTCTGGCAGTTTCAGATAGTGCAATTGCTGAGCTTGCAAAACAGGTTCATGAGTTATTTCCTGAAATACTTATTGTCCACACTTCGGGTAGCACCAATATTGAAGTCATCAGTCATGTGCATGAAAAAGCAGGGGTGTTTTATCCATTACAAACATTTAGCTTTGAAAGAGATATTGACTGGTCTGCAACGCCGTTGTTTGTTGAAGCAATTTATAAAGATGACTTAATCTTACTTTCAGATTTAGCAAATAGCCTAAGTAGTCGAGTATATCAATACACCTCGAAACAGCGCTTAACTTTGCATTTGGCGGCAGTGTTTGCCTGTAATTTTAGTAATTATTGTTTTGATATGGCAAAGCAGGTTACAGATGATGAGCAGGTCGACTTTAGTTTGCTTCACCCTTTAATTCTGGAAACAGCAAAAAAAGCTACTGAAAATGATCCAAAGCAAATGCAGACAGGGCCAGCGGTACGAAGCGATCAAAATATCTTGGTCATGCATCAAAACTTATTAGCTCAAGCAGAACGAGATGATTTAAAACAGGTCTATCAACTTTTAAGTGATGGCATCTTACAACGCCATCACTCAGCTTAAAGCTCATTTAAAAATTAAGGTTCGCCGTTATTTCCCCATTTTAAAAAGCCCGTACGTTGATTTAAACGTTCAAAATATTGGTCGACGTGGTTAAGCGTTGGATGGTCAAAAGGCGTTGCCTTCCAGCGTTGTACAGAAAGACCAATTGGAATATCAGCTAGAGTGAACTCTGTACCTGCAACATAGGCTTGAGTTTTTGCAAGTTGTTGATCGAGAATCTGCATTTGATGATTCCAGCTATCAATACCTTGTTGTAATAAGTTTGGATCTTGGTGATTTGGTGAATGTCTCAGCAGAGACATAATGGTATAAGTCCAACTGTTATTCAGCTCGATCGCTTGCCAATCAAGCCACTGGTCTACAAAAAATCTTTCTTTTGCTTGAGTAGGGTAAAGCTGTTTTTCTTTGTCAAAAGCATTTGCGAGATAACGGATAATACTATTGGACTGCCAAAGGACTAAATCGCCATCTAAAACAACAGGGATTTGCCCATTTGGGTTTAATTCTAAAAATTCAGGAGATTGTGCTGAACGAACGCCTCTTCCCCAATCTTCTCTTTCATATTCAAGATCTAATTCTTCGCAGAGCCATAAGACTTTACGAACATTAATGGAGTTATCGCGCCCTAAGATTTTTAACATGTGTTGTCCTTAGCAATTTTTAGTATGGCAAGTACCAGTTTCTATAAATAGCTAGATTTGGCTCGATTGGCAATCATTAATTGGAAAGAAGAAATGAATAGATTGGCGCAGTGAATAAGATAGATTTTTAGTTATATAATTTTTTTATGATCAAAAGAAAAAAGGCCTAGTTAATTACTAAGCCTTTTTATTATCTACTTAATCTTTTTAAAGATAAAGTCATTAATTTTATGGCCTGACTCAATACCACGGCGTTCAAACTTAGTCACTGGGCGCCAATCTGGACGAGGGTAGCTATTACCTTTACCTGCCAAGTTTTCAAGGTCTGGACGGTTGTCTAATACATCTAACATCCATTCAGCATACGGTTCCCAATCTGTTGCAGCATGGAACGTACCGCCAAGCTCAAGCTTTTGTTCAACCAATGGCATACGCTCATGGGCAACAAAACGACGTTTGAAATGACGTTTCTTTTGCCAAGGGTCTGGGAAGTAAAGTTGTATGCAGTTAATGCTGTTGTCTGGCATTTCACGTAAAACCTGAATTGCATCTGCATCAAGTACACGTAAGTTTTTAACTTCTGCTATACCTGCTTCATATAGGCATTGAGCAATACCAGGCACATGGACTTCAATGCCCACATAGTTGCGTTCAGGGTTCGCTTTTGCCATAAGGACTAACGAACGCCCCATACCAAAACCGATTTCAACAGTTAAAGGACGCTCTGGGTGTTCAAAGTGTTGACGTAAGTCGCCAACAGGATATTCCAAAATTAAATCGCGATGTTGTTCTAATGCCGTGCGTTGAGACGTATTAAGTGGTGCTGAACGACGCATAAACGTCACAATTTCACGGTGTTCAGGCAAATTGTCTAAGTCTGCAATTTGCGTTTCTAACTGATCGATCGACATAACCTTGGCAATATTGAAATTCAAATGCGGTATTTTAAGTCTTCATGGGATCAAGTCAAATGTTTCGGTGTTTTTCTTCATGTAGATGTCATGATCAATATTTACTCTAAGAGACTAATTAAAACTCATATGAACACTTTTACTCATGAAAACTTTTCAATTAAGAACACTTTCGGTCTTTTTAAGTGCATTAGGTGCATTTTCATATAGCTCAGTTGCTCAAGCACAGCTGATGTTTAGTCAATATGTTGATGGTAGTAGTAATAAAAAGGGGCTAGAGATTTATAACCCAGATGGCGCTACTGTTAATTTAGCCGATTATGAGATTCAACAATTTAATAATGGTGGTACAGCAAAGACGGCAACTTTCCGTTTAGAAGGGGCATTAACTAGTAAGCAGAAGTTTTTAGTAGGCCGCTCAGAGTTGCAAACTGAACTTGGTAGTAAAGTAAATCAGGTCGCTGCTTTATCTTTTAATGGAGATGATGCGGTTGTACTTGTTTATAAAGGTACGCCTGTAGATCGTTTTGGCCGTATTGGTGAGCGTCCAGCAGCGGGATGGGGGATGGCAGTTTCAAGCTTGGGAAATAGTTTTAAGCGTATTGAAACAGAGAATCCAGCTTTAAGTGTTGATGCAACCGCAGCATTTGATTTGGATCATTCATGGTCGGCTTGGACAAACCGAAATGACTTTTCAAATTTATCAGGATCTACTACTCAGCCTCCTGTTGAAACAGTAAGTTGTTCGAGTTCAGATACAGCCATTGCTGACTTAACCACCGCAGCTCAAGACCAGACTTATACTGTGCGTGGTGTGATTACAGCTGACTATCGTTATGCCAATGGATTCTCTGGTTTTTATGTTCAGACACCAGACACTAAAGCACGTGCAAATGTCAGTAATGCTATTTTTGTTTATATTCCAAATAGCAGTGCAGTAAAAGGTGGGCAAGTTGGCGATGAAGTTATTTTGCGTGGCCGATTAACGTCTTATCAAAATCAGCTACAAATAGATCAATTACAACAAGATATTCAAACCTGTAATAGCAATATGGCAAATCAGGTTCAGCCGATTAGCCTCGAACTTCCATTTGCTAGTTTAACGGGTGGCTCAATAAATTCACCGCAGCGTTATCAAGGTATGTTGGTCAAATTACCTCAGACTTTAACGGTGAGTGAGAATTACAATTATGGTCGCTATGGTGAACTCTCGCTAAGTTTAGGCCGCTTATATATTCCAACCAATTTATATCCAGCGTTATCTCCTGAAGCCAAAGCTCTAGCCCAGAAAAACTTATTATCGAAAATTATTTTTGATGATGGTTATAACAATCAAAACCGTACGCCATGGTTACCAAGCAATTTTAGTGCTGCCAATACGCTACGTTCGGGTTATCAACTTAAAAATGCTGAAGGTATTTTAGAATATCGTTTTAATGGTTGGCGTGTGCAACCTGTGCTTGGGCGTAATCAGCCGGAGGTTCTTACTCAACCAAACCCGCGTCAAAGTGTCCTTACTAAAAATGCTAATCACATTCGTGTAGCTTCATTTAACGTTTTGAACTATGACAATGGCGCAACAGGTTTTCCAACAGAGCGTGGTGCGACAACGCAAGCTGAGTTTGATAAACAACATCGTAAAATTGTGAGTGCACTCAAAGCGATTGATGCCGATGTATACGGTTTGATGGAAATTGCTAACAATGGTTATGGCCCAGACAGTGCTATTGCCAATTTGACCAAAGCTTTAGGTAGCGATTGGAAATATGTGGTTCCTGAAAATCTAGACCGTTTAGGTGACGATGCAATTGCTGTGGCTATTATTTATAACAGTAAACGAGTTAAGCCTTTAAATAAGCCTGTTGTGCTCGATTTGGGTGATAAGAACCGAACAACATTGGCGCAAAGTTTCCAAGCAGTTCGTGGTAATAAAACGTTTACCGTTATTCCAAACCATCTTAAATCAAAAAGCTGTAGTGGGGTGGATGCTAGCTCTACTGACGCAGACCAAAAAGATGGTCAAGGCTGCTGGAATCCAACTCGTGTGAAAGCAGTAGATCAAATCGTGCAATGGCTCGCGAAAAATCCAACTCAAGTGCCTAAGCAAAATGCTTTGCTTGTCGGGGATATGAACAGCTACGCAAAAGAAGAGCCTATTTTGTCATTTGAAAAAGCGAATTATAAAGTTTTACTTAATGACGCTAAGGTAGGTCAAGGCACTCAGGCATATAGCTATGTTTTTGGTGTTGCGAGTGATGCCAACGGTAATGGCGGAGCCGGTAATTTAGACCATGCAATTGCAGACGCAGCTTTATATCCAAAAGTGGTCAGAACCTTTGCATGGCATATTAATGCAGATGAGCCAACTGTTCTAGATTACAACGAAGAATACAAAAACGATGAGCAAAAGGCATTGTTTTATGGTGAAGATGCTTATCGTTCTTCGGACCACGACCCTGTAATTGTAGATCTAGATTTAAATGGAAAAGACTCAAGCCATCCCGATGATGATAAGAAAAATGGTATTTTTGATTTCTTATCTGAATTAATGAATTGGCTTAGTCAACTTTTTAAGCGTAATTAACGGAAAAATTGCGTGACGCAAATGTGTTTTATCATATTTTAAACAATCGTCACGCAAGACAACTTGCAAGGAATGATTTTTTCAAGAATATTAGATGGTGTAAGTATTTTATAAGTTTACGCTTTTTTACAATTAAAGAATTGTGCAAACCTTGCAGGTTTTCTAGAAGCAATTTAAAACGTTAATATGAGATAACAAGGATCAGATATGAAATTATATTATTCGCCAGGCGCATGTTCTTTAGCTGCACATATTATTTTAAATGAAATTAATGTTGATTTTGACTTAGAACGGGTAAATTTAAAAACTCATAAAACAGAAAAAGGCGCAGATTATTACGAGATTAATCCAAAAGGATATGTACCAGCTTTAGAAATTAATCCGGGTTTAATGTTAACTGAAAACGTTGCGATTTTACCGTTTCTTGCTCAGCATGATCCTAAGCAGGATTTAATTCCTCCATCAGGGATGGGCCGTGCGAAAGTATTGGAATGGTTGGGATATTTGAACTCTGAATTACATGATGCATATGCAGTCTTCTTTGGGGCGTCATTAACAACTGATGAAAAAACTAAAGCTTATGCAGAAATTGATCGCCTTTTAAAATATATCGATAACTATTTGTCTGAATCTGATTATGATTATTTAGTAAATGATAATTTTGGCCCAGCAGATGCTTATCTATTTGTTTTAACAAACTGGTCAAACTCAATTGAACATGATTTAACACCGTATAAACATATTATTGCTCTACGTAATAAAGTTGCAGAACGTCAATCTGTACAAATTGCGATGCGTGATGAAGGTCTAATTTCTTAATCGGTTTAGACTTAAAAAAAGCCCCTGTATGGACAGGGGCTTTTTTATTTCTAGAGATTAGTGTTGAGCATCTTTTTTAACTTCAGCAGCGGTCTTTTCAACAGCTTGAGCTGTATCGGCAGTTGCCTTACGAGCAGTTGCTTCAGTTTTTGCAGCAGCTTCAGCGGTAGCATCAGCAGCATGATCAGTTGCAGCATCGATTTTTGCAGTAGCATTATCAGTTGCAGTAGCAATATCGCTTGCAGCTTTGTCACCAGCAGATTTGATATCAGCAGTTGCTTGTTGAGCAGCATTTTCTAAGTGTTCACCCGTTGTCGCGCCTGTTTCTGGAGCTTTATCTTTATTACATCCAACAAGAGCAACGGTCGCAGCAAGACCTAAAGCAACAAGTAATTTATTCATTGTGTTTTTCCTTCTAATTCATGGCATCCAAAATTATGGATGTCTAAAATATAAACATAAACTAACTGATTAATAAAGATCGAAAATTGTTAAAGAGTTGTAACTCCAATATTAAAAAAGCCTAGCATTTTGTAATGCTAGGCTTGTATTAAATAAGCATGGTTTGACTAAATTTTACTGCCCAGAACGGATGATGTAATCAAACGCAGAAAGTGATGCTTTAGCGCCTTCACCTACGGCAATAATAATTTGCTTGTAAGGTACAGTGGTACAGTCGCCCGCAGCAAATACACCTTTGACATTGGTTTCGTTGCGATCATTTACAATGATCTCGCCGCGATTGGTTAACTCAACTTCACTGTCTTTTAAGAAGTCAGTATTTGGTAATAAACCAATCTGTACAAAGATCCCTGCAAGCTCTACTACATGCTCTTCATCCGTCGCACGGTCTTTATATTTAAGACCTGTCACTTGTGATCCGTCACCTAACACTTCTGTACTTAAGGCATTCATAATCACAGTTGTGTTCGGCAAGCTATGCAGTTTGTTTTGCAACACTTGGTCAGCGCGAAGTTTTGTGTCGAATTCAACCAGAGTCACATGCTCAACAATCCCTGCAAGGTCAATTGCAGCTTCAACACCTGAGTTACCGCCACCAATCACGGCAACACGTTTGCCTTTGAACAATGGACCATCACAGTGTGGGCAGTACGCGACACCACGGGTACGGTATTCTTGCTCACCCGGTACATTCATTTCTCTCCAACGTGCACCTGTTGAAAGGATCACAGTTTTCGATTCAAGTTTTGCACCGTTTTCAAGTTCAACTTCAACCAGACCATTTATCGTTTGGTTTGCACCTGTGATTTTGCTGACACGTTGCAGGTTCATGATATCGACATCGTATTCACGAACGTGTGCTTCCATCTCGGCAGCAAACTTAGGACCTTGAGTCTTTTGCACGGACGTGAAGTTTTCAATGTCCATGGTATCCATCACCTGACCACCGAAGCGTTCAGCTACGATACCTGTGTTAATACCTTTACGAGCTGCATAGATTGCTGCTGTTGCACCCGCAGGTCCGCCACCAATCACCAATACATCAAAAGCATCTTTGGCATTGAGTGCTGCTGCATCTTTTTCAGCTGAGTTGGTGTCAAGTTTTGCCACAATCTCTTCAAGCGTCATACGACCTTGACCAATGTGTTCATTGTCTTGGAACACCATCGGTACAGCCATGATTTTGCGTTGTTCAACTTCATCTTGGAAGAAAGAACCATCAATCATCGTTGCCGTGGTGTTCGGGTTATAAATCGCGATCAGGTTAAGTGCCTGTACCACATCAGGACAGTTATGACAGCTTAACGATACAAACACATCAAAGTTGGCTTTAAGGTTTAAACCTTTAATCTGGTTAAGCACTTCATTCGACACTTTAGGTGCATAACCAGACACTTGTAACAGTGCCAAGATCAAAGATGTAAACTCATGGCCCATCGGTAAGCCAGCAAAGAACACACGAGGTTGTTCACCTGCTTTAGCCACACCAAAGCTTGGACGACGTGTATTGTTGCCGTCAAAACGGGCAGTTACTTTGTCAGAAAGCTCCGCGATTTCTGTCACTAACTCTTTAATTTGAGCAGCTTTATCTGATTCATCTAAAGCAGCAACTAATTCGATTGGACTTTCTAAACGTTCTAAATAAGCTTTTAATTGAGTTTTAATGTTTTGATCTAACATCTGTTTTTACTCCAATGCATCCAAATTCTTTCAATAGATGCATAGTACGTTAAAACACAAAATAGGTGAAACAGTATGTTTTTATAGATTTAATCGGTTTTTTGAATGTTGCGTGGCACTTATAAACAATATCAAAAATTTAAAGCGCAATTTGTCTTTAAGCACTCTTTATTACTCTTTTTTATCTTTTAAAGTGAAAGTATTTAAAAATTTATATATGTTATATGGCTGTAAAGATTTTATGTCATAACATTAAAAGGTACTTTCATGTCATTGCAACGCGGCATTTATCAGCATTATAAAGGTAATCTCTATCAAGTTTTTTCTGTGGCAAAACACAGTGAGACTGAAGAGAAGCTAGTCGTTTATCAGTGTCTTTATGGTGACTATTCAACTTGGGTACGTCCGCTTGATATGTTTACTGAAACGGTTCAAATGGCTGATGGAAATATCATGCCACGGTTCAAGTTAATTCAAAGCACTTAACTCAAACGGCTGTCATATAAAATAACGATTTTAAAGGGTGAAGATATGCCAAATACTTTTTTCTTACAAAGAGTTTCAGATTTATATGACACCTTTAAACGGCACGATGCACAGCAGTCAGATCGCTTGCTGCGTTATCGAAATATTGAGGCTGAGTCTGCAAAACTTCTGTCGCAATTTATTAGAATGCAGCAAGCCAAGTCCATTTTAGAAATCGGTACCTCAACAGGTTATTCTACTTTATGGCTTGCTGAAGCTGCACAAGCGACTCACGGAAAAGTAACGACACTTGAAATTGATGCCAATCGTAGTGCCGAGGCGAAGCGCCATGTTACTGAACTGGCATTAAATGAAATCGTTGATTTTTGGATCGGGGATGCCGCCGATTATTTAAAAGAATCTCAGGAAACTTTCGATTTTATTTTGTTAGATGCTGAGCGCAATGCTTACGAAAATTATTGGCCCGATTTAAAGCGTCTGATGAAGTGCAATGGTGGTGTTCTCATTATTGATAACGTCATTTCACATGCGGCTGAAGTAAGTTCATTCTTAGCTTTAATTAAAAAAGATGAAAATTTTATGAGCAGTATTTTGTCGGTAGGCGCTGGTTTATGTATTGTCGTAGCAAGATAAGCTATTTGATAATAGAAGTTATACGTTGATAAAGGCCTGTTCAAAGCAGGTCTTAGTTAATATGTTATGAAGCATTCACTAAAGATAAACGCGTAAAGTGTAAGTCGAATTCTAAATATTTATGTACAAAAGCAGCTTTGTCTGTTGAGCGTAATAAGTTGTTATAAATAAATTCTGGTACAGGATGATAAAGTTCGCCTGAACCGTCGCTATAAAATATTTTTAAATGACGTGAAGTCGCGCTGTATTTCCATGAAGTGACAATCTGTGTTTTCGCCATAAATTTTCCCCTTTTATTTCATATTACTAAAGCTCAAAAAAACATCAGGTATATATTCGACATTACTCAAACTTCATGTAATGGGGAAGGGCAGAATTGTAAAAGTATCAGTAGAAAATGTGATGTGCTTATTCAAAACAAAAGAACCATCCGATGAGGGATGGTTCTTTAAGTTTTTAAAATCTAAGAGAGATTAGATTTTACCAACTAGGTCGATAGATGGAGCAAGAGTAGCTTCGCCTTCTTTCCATTTAGCTGGGCAAACTTCACCTGGGTGAGAGTGTACGTATTGAGCAGCTTTTACTTTACGAAGAAGTTCAGACGCGTCACGGCCGATACCACCAGCGTTAAGTTCAACGATTTGGATTTTACCTTCTGGATCGATAACGAAAGTACCACGGTCAGCTAAACCTTCAGATTCGATAAGAACGTCGAAGTTTTTAGAAAGAGTCCAAGTTGGGTCGCCAACTAATGGATATTGGATTTTTTTGATTTCTTCAGAAGTGTCGTGCCAAGCTTTGTGTGTGAAGTGTGTATCAGTAGATACAGCATAAATTTCAACACCAAGTTTTTGGAATTCAGCGTAGTTGTCTGCTAAGTCACCAAGTTCAGTTGGGCAAACGAAAGTGAAGTCAGCTGGATAGAAGAATACAACAGACCACTTACCTTTAAGGTTAGTTTCGTTAACTTCAACAAATTGGCCGTTGTGGTAAGCAGTTGCTTGGAATGGTTTAACTTCAGTATTAATCAAGCTCATCATTGTCTCCATGATTGAGGTTTATATTTAAACTTGTTTACGAGATGTAGAATAAATAAAAATTCTTTATTGGGGAAATAGTATTTTTACATGACTAAAATCGGAAAATTGAATAAGTGATAAATTTACGATTTTTAAGTCCCCAAACACTGTATTCGATTTGACTGCAAAAACATGTAAATCAAATGACAGTTATAGTAAAAGAAACTTGCATAACAACATGAAGTCTACTTAGCCAAAATTCAAGGGTAAAATTTTAAAAAATTAAAAATATATAAAAAACCAAGTGTTTTACCTGAAGGGCATTAGAGCGTAAAATAGAGGATTGTTGTATTTTCAGGAAAATTTGTCTGTGCAGAATGATTTAAATATTGATCAGTGGGTAATGGCAAGAGATCGTTACCGTTTAAATCGTTTGCGTAAAGATAAAAAAGCCAATACAGCAGAGATTGAAAAATTATTTGAACAATCGAATGCCAAAGTAAGGCAGCGATTTGAACGTCTTCCTAAAATTAAACTAAATCAGGAACTACCTGTTTCGCAATATGCTGACCGTTTAATTGATGCGATTCAAAAGCATCAGGTCATTATTGTGGCAGGCGAAACTGGCTCAGGTAAAACCACTCAGCTTCCTCAAATTGCAATGTTAGCAGGCCGTGGCTTAACAGGTATGATTGGGCATACTCAGCCTCGTCGTTTAGCCGCACGTAGTGTTTCTCAGCGTATTGCAGAAGAAGTCGGCGAAAAGCTTGGCGAATCGATTGGTTTTAAAATCCGTTTTAATGAACAAGGTTCGCAAGATTCAATTGTACGGTTAATGACCGATGGTATTTTGCTTGCCGAGTTAGGCAATGACCGTTTCTTGTCTAAATATGACACGATCATTATTGATGAAGCACATGAACGCTCACTCAATATCGATTTTATTATGGGTTATTTAAAGCAGTTACTGCCAAAACGCCCAGACCTAAAAGTTATCGTGACTTCGGCAACTTTAGATGTAAATCGTTTTAGTAATTACTTTAATGATGCGCCTATTTTTGAAGTGGAAGGGCGTAGTTATCCGGTCGAAGTGCTTTATCGCCCAATTTCAGAGATGAATATTGGCGGAAGTGATGACGATGAGTTTGATGATTTCGAAGAAAACTTACCTCGAGCAGTCGTACAGGCAGTTGAAGAATGCTTTGCTGATGCTGAAGCAAAAGGTCATCCTGAACATGCTGATATTTTAATTTTCTCAAGCACCGAGCAAGAAATTCGTGAGTTGCAGGAAACCTTGCAAAAGTACGGACCAAGACATACCGAAATTTTACCTTTGTATGCGCGCTTAGCTGTTTCTGAGCAACAAAGGATTTTCAGTCCAGGTGGAAAGGGTCGCCGTATTATTATTGCGACCAACGTGGCCGAAACCGCACTGACTGTTCCAAACATTCGCTATGTGATTGATAGCGGTTTTGCTCGTATATCGCGTTATAACTACCGTTCACGTGTGCAACGTTTACCAATTGAGGCAATTTCTCAGGCTGCTGCTAATCAGCGTAAAGGGCGTTGTGGTCGTATTGCTGCGGGTGTGTGTATTCGTTTATACAGCGAAGAAGATTTCGTAAGCCGCCCCGAATTTACTGAGCCTGAAATTAAACGAACCAACTTGGCTTCTGTCATTTTGCAAATGCACAGTTTAGGTTTGGGTGAGTTAGAAAACTTTGATTTTATTGAGCCACCAGATTTCCGTCTTGTAAATGATGGGCGGAAGTTACTCATTGAGTTAGGGGCACTTAACGAGAAGAAAAATGAGCTGACTAAAGTCGGGCAAATGATGGCACGTATGCCAATTGACCCTCGACTTGCTCGTATGATCATTGGCGGTGCTCATTTTGGCGTGCTCAAAGAAATCTTGATTGTGGTGAGTGCTTTAGCGGTTCAAGACCCGCGTGAGCGTCCGGCAGATAAACAAATGCAGGCTGACCAAAAGCATGCTTTGTTCAAAGAAGCAGATTCAGATTTTCTGTTTTATTTAAAACTTTGGGATACTTTAAATCCTAAAGGTGAAGCAGGTATGTCTGAAAATAAACGACGTCAGTTTGCCAAGCAGAATTTTTTAAGTTGGTTGCGTTTACGCGAATGGAAACAGACGCATCATCAGTTAGTTGAATTAGCAGAAGGTTTAAAACTCAGCTTTAATGAAAAAGATGCTAACTATGAAAACTTGCATCGTGCATTGCTGACAGGTTTGTTGTCTTTTATTGCCAATAAAACTGATGAACGCAACACCTTTATGGCAGTGCGTCAGCAAAAGGCTAAAGTCTTTCCAGCAAGTACTTTGCACAAAACCAATACCTCTTGGGTGATGGCTTTTGAGATGGTCGAAACCTCTCAAGTGTACTTACGTACTTTAGCTAAAATTGACCCTGAATGGATTTTGCTTGCTGCACGTGATTTATTGAAATATCACTATTTCGAGCCGCATTGGTCTAAGAAAGCTGGCATTGTAAATGCGTATGCTCAAATTTCGTTGTTTGGTTTAATTATTGAACCAAAACGCTTAATTAATTTTGAGAAAGTTGACCAGCCTGCTGCGCATGAAATTTTCTTACGCGATGCATTAACCACAGGTAATTTGGGTACGATCCCACCATTTTTAAAACACAACTTGCTTAAACTTGAAGAAGTTGAACGAGTTGAAGATAAATTGCGTCGCCGTGATTTAGTGGTCGATGAAGAAACGATTTATCAGTTTTATGCCTCTAAAATTCCCGAAGAAATCGCAAGTCGTCGTAGCTTTGAAGATTGGCGCGCGACGGTAGAAGCAAATCATCCGCGTTATTTGTTTGTTGAAGATGATGCACTTTGGCTGAATGACCGACCAACAACGCAGCAATTTCCAGATCATTTACATAATGGTCAGCTACGTTTAGCAACGACCTATCATTTTGACCCAAGCCATGACGAAGATGGTGCGACTGTTCAGATTCCTGTGCAGGCATTGCCTCAAGTTGATGAAAATATCTGGTCATGGGGAATTCCGGGTTGGCGCCAAGATTTAATTGAGGCATTACTTAAAGCTTTACCTAAAGATAAGCGTCGTAATGTAGTGCCAATTCCTGATACAGCTCGTAAGCTCATGCAAGGCATTGATGCAGTACATTTACGTGAACATATTTTTAGTTATTTAGCTTTTGCTTTACGTGGTGAGCAAATTACTGACAAAGATTTCTCGTTTGAACGCATTGATCCATATTTGGTGCCTTTCATTAAAGTAATTGATGAAAAAGGTAAGTTGATTGCAAAAGGCCGTGATTTACCTGAATTAAAAGCGCGTTGTCGCGTAGAAACGCATCGTCCAGTGAAACAGCAAAAAGGTGAGTTTAAAAACTTCCCTGAGAATTTTACTTTTGAGGCTTCACATAAAGTTACGGGTGTTGTTGTGAAACAATATCAGGCTTTGGTACCTACAAAAGCTTTTGCTGAAATTGAAGCTAAAGATGATTCAGGCGTTGTTATACAGACTTTTAATGATCAGGCCGAAGCCATTAAGCAGCATCGTGAAGGGATTATCCGTCTAGTACACATGCAGCTTGGTGACTTAGTTCGCCAGTTGAAAAAGCAGATTTCAAAACCGCTTGCTTTGGCATATTCACCTTTGGGTGATAAAGCTAAGCTTGAGCAGATGTTGGTCTATGCAACGTTGCAAATGGCAATTACAACTTTGCCAATTAATGCAGATGAATTTAACAAACTGCTCGAGCAGGTCAAAAAGCAATTTTTGAGTCATGGTCAACAAGCACTTGAGCAATTAAGTGATATTTATATTCAATGGCAGCAAATTCGCCGTCAGTTATTGGTACTCGACCGAGATATATTTGGCCGTAGCGTTGATGATATTGAAGATCAACTAGATTTAATGTCGCTTGGTAATTTTGTTTATTGCCAACCAGTCGATCTTTGGCAGGAATATCCAAGATATTTAAAAGCGCTGCTATTGCGTTTAGACCGATTGCCAAATAATCTACAGCGAGATCATGCCGCTATTGATGATGTCGATCCATGGATGGACAAGGTATTTAAATTCAAAAACGATCCAAAAATCAAAGAATTGTATTTGATGTTGGAAGAATTCCGCATTTCTTTATTTTCTCAACCGATGAAAACCAAGATGCCTATTTCACCAACTCGACTGCAAAAGTTATGGGATCGTTTGGGAATCAGTTAAGATAGATCGGGGTCTGTTTATGGTGTTGTTTAGCTTACAACGCAATTTATAAATGAAAGATTAACAGACCCTATTCATTTTTTTAGGAGTTTTACATGGGCATTCGTATTACAGGTACTGGGCTATTTCACCCAACAGAAACCATTTCTAATGAAGAACTGGCCGTCAGTTTAAATGCTTATGTGGAACAATATAACCAAGAAAATGCAGAGAAAATTGCAGCGGGTGAACTAGAAGAATTACGTGGTTCAAGTGCTGAATTTATTGAAAAAGCTTCTGGTATTAAAAGTCGTTATGTAATCGAAAAATCAGGTATTCTTGATCCAACTCGTTTGCGTCCTCGTTTGTCTGAACGTTCAAATGATGAACTTTCACTTCAAGCAGAGTGGGGCGTTATTGCTGCGAAACAAGCAATGGGAAATGCAGGCGTGACTGCTGAAGATATCGATGTTGTGATTTTGGCATGTTCAAACATGCAGCGTGCTTATCCAGCAGTTGCGATTGAAATCCAGTCGGCACTTGGTATTCAAGGTTATGCTTACGACATGAACGTTGCATGTTCAGCTGCCACTTTTGGTCTGAAACAAGCGGCAGATGCAATTCGTTCAGGTGCTCGCCGTGTTTTATTGGTGAATGTTGAGATTACTTCTGGTCACCTAGACTACCGTAACCGTGATTGTCACTTCATTTTTGGTGATGTTGCTACGGCTTCTATTATTGAAGAAACGACGACTAAAACTGGTTTTGAAATTTTAGATATTCATTTATTTACTCAATTTTCAAACAACATTCGCAATAACTTTGGTTTCTTAAACCGTAGCGAAGATGCAGTGGTTGACGACAAGTTATTCCGTCAAGATGGCCGCAAAGTCTTTAAAGATGTTTGTCCACTTGTAGCAAAGATTATTAATGCGCAGTTGGAAAAAATACAGTTAACTGCAAATGATATTAAGCGCTTCTGGTTACATCAAGCCAATGCCAATATGAATGAGCTAATCTTGAAATATGTGGCTGGTAAAGAGGCAGATTTAAGCCGTGCTCCAATTATTCTGGATGAGTTTGCCAATACTTCTTCAGCAGGCGTTATTATTGCTTTACACCGTACAGGCCACGAAGTAGATAATGGCGAATATGGCGTGATTTCATCTTTCGGCGCTGGTTATTCAGTAGGTTCGATTGTTGTACAAAAGCATGTTGCTTAAGCTACAAGATTAATTAAAAACGCTCGTAAGAGCGTTTTTTTATGAGCGAAATAATATAAAAAAGCGGGCCAAAATTGGCCCGCTTAGAATGAATCAAAAGTTATTAAAACTTTTTGGTGTAGTTTACAAACAAGCGATCTTCACCAAAGTCATTACCATGTTTAACGTTGTAATCAATACGAATATATTGCAGGGCAACGCCTTTTAAGAACGGTTGCTGAAATGCATAGTTTAAAATCACATTCGACTCGGTTTCATGATTCTTTTCACCATTGGCTGCTTTAAAGTCATGGCCGTAAACATATTTCACCATTGCATTTAAGCCTGGTACATAGTCTTTAAAGTCGTAGCCATACATCACATGGTAAGACTTTTCGTCTTCTTTAAAGAAACCTGTTGCATTCCAGTTAATGAAGTAGGTCTCTGGTAAAAAACCATCTGGTAGAGGGTAAGCGGACTCACCCATAATTTGTTGATAACCTAAACCAAAGGTATGATTTTTTACTTTTAGCGTTTCAAGCACCCCAATATTTTGCGCATCAATATCAAAAGTATTGCCATCATCTTTTGCATTGAAATATTTAAATTTAGAGGTGAGGGCAAAATTAGGTTGTTTCCAATTATGCTCAAGCCCTACATAGTGTTTGTTATAGAGGTCTTCTAAATTACCAAAGTAATATTCGCCCTTTAAAGATGGCGTAAATTGATAGCGCAGATCTATGTAATTTAAGCCATCAGATTCTTTGGTCATTCCATTTGCCGTGAACGAAAACTTTTTAAAGTCTTCTTCATTTCGTGGAGAGACTTTTTCAACCCGCCCAATTTCAGCATAGAGCTGATCTGAAAGTTGCGACTTAAGATTGGTTCCCCAATAAGAGGCAAGCAATTGTCGGCTGGCATCCACAGCCGTTACAGGTAAATCTAGCCAGAGTTCACCGACACTTAAAAGGGTTTTGTCATAGCCCAGTTTTAAAGTGGCGCCGTATTTTAAAAAGTCGGATGCTTGTGACTGGGTTTCCTTGTTAAAAGGTAAAACCGTATCGGCTACATGTTTATCTGAACTCAAGCGAACAGCGTATTGGACAGAAGCATCTGCACCAATCGTAATCGGCTTGTCTGCAATTTGCAGTGGAGTGTCATGCATTTTCGATTTATAAAATAGCGATGCTGCCTGAGACCAACTGCCTGTGTCTTTGAGCGCATCATTATCAAAATCACGGTTGATATAAGCATTCTTTAGCGTGAATTTCCATTCATCTTCGAGCTGCTGATTCGGATTTGCAGCGAATGAATTACCACACATCAATACTAAGGTTGCGAAGGTTAAAGCATGTGGCTGAAAGCGATGTAATAGTTTCATAATCCATTTCCAAAAAGATGCGCCAGTCCTCGGCGCATTTATGTTTACTGCTGGGTAAGCGTGTTTTGAGGGTTAAAAGTTGATGGAGTCTGTGCAGCAACAGAGGCTTTTAGATTGACCATAAATATTGCAAGTGCAGCAATCACACCCGGAATTGCAATCGCTAAGAAATTCATTTGGTGAGGAAGCTCAAGTGTGAGTAGCGCTCCTGTTAAAACTGGTCCAATAATCGCGCCAATACGGCCAATTCCAGATGCCCAGCCCATGCCAGTTGAACGAAGTGCCGTTGGATAGAACTGTGCAACGAAAGTGTAGAGTAAGATTTGCGAACCAATTGTGGCAGCACCAGCAATCGCAATCAGGCTATATAAAATAAATTGCGGACTATTAATGCCAAGTAGAATTAAAGCTGCTGAACCCACAATAAACATGATCGTAATAACAGGTTTTAAATGGAATCTATCTGCCAAAGCACCACCACCAATTGCACCGACCATGCCGCCAATATTGAGTGCAAAGAGGAATAACATGCTTGCACCTAACGAATAGCCTGCTTGCAGCATGAGTTTGGGTAACCAGCTTCCTAAGGCATACACCATGAGTAAGCACATAAAGAAAGCAATCCAGAACATAAATGTGCTGAAGGTACGCCCTTGTTGGAAAAGGGCACGGACAGGTGCATCTGTTGTTGTGCTTTCATTTAATACCAGTTGTGTATTGGCGTTTAACTGAGTTTGAGGCGCAATTTTACTAACAATACTTTTTGCCTGCTCGCTATGGTTCGATTTCACTAAAAAGGTGAGAGATTCAGGTAAAAATTTCCAGATCAGCGGGAGTAATAATAGGGGAACACCCGCAATTAAAAACATGATTTGCCAGCCCATATCTTTAACCAGCCATGCACCGAGTAGAGCAGATGTCATGCCGCCAATTGCATAGCCACTAAACATGATTGCAACCAATGTACTGCGGATTTTTTTGGGTGCGTATTCGGTCATAAGTGCCACAACGTTTGGCATGACCCCACCAATACCAAGGCCTGCCATAAAGCGCAGAATTGCAAACTCGGTTGGTCCTTTGGCAAAGGCACCAATAAACGTAAACCCGCTAAATAAAGTGACACAAATCAGAATGGTTTTTTTACGGCCTAATTTGTCTGAAAGTGTGCCGAAAATCATGGCACCAAACATCATCCCGAATAGAGCAGCACTGGCGAGTAAACCAGCTTCTACCGCAGTTAAAGACCATTGCTGCATTAACAGAGGAAGAGCAACCCCATAAATAACTAAATCATATCCATCAAAAATAATAATAAGTAAACACCAGATTAAAACTTTCCAATGGAAAGATGTAAAACGTGCTTTATCAATTAGCTCATTAATATTAACCTTGCTCGTATCCATTTTCTTCACCTCCAATTTGTGAAGTATCGCGTTATTTTTTAATAAACTATTTTGTTATTGGATTAGAGTCAAAAACCTAATTGATATATCTTTATGTCTTTAAGGTATTGTGCTTTTATTGATTTAATTGTTTGAAAAATATGTATTTATTTTTATTGTTTAAGCTGGTTGTTTTGTGTCTTTAAAATGGAGTTAAATATTGTATAGTGAGAATTTTAAGGGTTTTATAGATGTTTTTTTATAGATTTTATTGATGAGAATCACAGCTAAAAATATCGTTAAATTTATATTATGAGTTGAAGTGAAAATATAAAAACAAAATACTAAAGTCTATTATTTAATTATTTTAGAGTTTTATCTTAAAAATGAAATTTAATCTATATTCAATAAAAATCGCCAAATCAGGGGTAGCAAATTATTTGCATCCTGATTTGGCGATTGAGGCTTTATTTTAGTTTGGGTTTTTAGAGAAAAACTTAATTTGTGGTTGGAGTTGAGCGAGGTGTGAGAATGAAATGGGCGATTACACCAATACAAATACCCCAAAAAACTGAGCTTAAACCAAGAAAGTGCATGCCTGATGCTGTCGCTAAAAAGGTAATAAGTGCAGCATCACGTTGATTGTCATTTTTCATGGCAACAGAAATATTGGTGGCAATTGCTCCAAGCAAGGCTAAACCTGCCAGTGCTGCAACCAACTCTTTAGGAAGTAAGCTAAATAGCATGACAATACTGCCAGCAAATAAGCCTCCTAAAATATAAAAAATTCCGTTGGCAATTCCTGCGATGTAACGTTTTTCTTTCAGTTCATGTGCATCTTTTCCCATACATAAAGCTGCGGTAATTGAGGCAAGCACAATTGTAATACCACCGACGCAGGCAACGGCTAAAGAGGCAATACTAGTGACAGTAATAATGGGTTTGGCTGGTGTGTCATAACCGCTGAGTTTCATAATCGCCATACCCGGTAAAAATTGGCCGGTTAGGCTGACTAAAATGAGAGGAACAGCGAGGTTGAGTGTTGAGTTCCATGTCCATTCTGGGCTAATCCACTGCGGGATTGCTAAACTGAAACTCACATCAACCGGATTCATTTTGCCTAAAATAAGGCTTAATAAAACTCCGGCAGCTAACACCCAAATCATGGTGTAGCGAGGCATTAAACGTTTGGCAATTAAAAAGACAATGAGCATGCTAAAGACAATAAAAGGCATGCTATCCGACGCAGTAAATAGACCAATACCAAATTGAAAAAGAATACCTGCCATCATGCCGGCAGCGACGTCTTGCGGAATCCACTTCAGTAATTTGTCGAAATAACCTGTAACGCCAATTAAAAAAATAACGATGGCGGAAGTAATATAGGCGGCTACTGCTTCATTCAACGAGACGTTTGGAAAGAGGGTAACTAATAGGGCAGTGCCTGGTGCTGACCATGCGGTTATGACAGGAGTTTTATATTTAATCGAAAGATAAATACCTGAAACGGCGGCACCAATTGAGATTCCCCAAATCCATGACACCATCATATCGGTGGACACATGGGCACGCTGAGCAGCTTGGAAAAAAATAATCAGTGGGCCTGAGTAAGAAATTAAAACCGCAAGAAAGCCAGCAACTGTTGCTGATATAGACCAGTCATTTTTTAATGTCTTTAACAGGGGTGCCATGTGTGATTGCCTCCATGCAAATCATATTATTTACCCAATCATGCAAAAAGATCAGGGTTAACCCTGATCTCCACCTCCGACCGAAATAACCGAGCCAGTCATATATGATGCATCGTCTGATGCGAGAAATAAAATCGTATTTACTTGTTCTTGAATTGTGCCATAACGACCCATAAATGTTCGATCTATTGTTTGATCAACCACTTGCTGCATCCAGTCTTTTTCATTTTGACTTAACGGATTGGCATTACGTGGTACTTTCCGAGGTGGCGCTTCAGTTCCACCAGTTGCCACGGCATTGACTCGAATCCCGTCTTTGGCATGTTCAAAAGCAAGCGATGCTGTTAGAGCATTTACACCGCCTTTAGAAGCAGAGTAGGGAATGCGATTAATACCACGGGTTGCAATTGAAGATACATTTACAATAACCCCCGACTGTTGCTTAATCATGGCGGGGAGCACAGCGCGGCAACACCATAACGTTGGAAACAATGAGCGATTGACTTCCTTAATGATCTCTTCTTCGGAAAACTCTTCAAAAGGTTTCATCCAGATCGCGCCGCCTACGTTATTAATCAGGATATCTACCCGACCATAGTGTTCGATGGCTTTTGCGACTACCGCTTGCGCACCTGCATAGGTTTCAAGGTCAGCATTAATCGTGACGGCATCGCCACCTGCGCTCTGAATTTCTTTGAGAACTTCTTCAACATATTCAGAGCGGTCAGCCATGATGACTTGTCCACCTTCAGCTGCAACTTGCAGTGCCACACCACGACCAATACCTTGGGCACTACCCGTAACAATCACGACTTTATTAGTAAATCTTTGACGGTTTGACATAGATAACTTCTCCACCTTGAGTTAGTTTGCAGAGAATTTTTCAAACAAGAAACTAGCAGGTTTGATATTTTCAGTTTCTAACCAGCCACGTACAGCTTCTACCATTGGTACTGGGCCACATAGGTAAACATCGACGTCGCCACCGTTTAACCAGTCACTTTCAATATGACCAGTGACATAGCCTTTGCGTTCATGGTTGCTCTCAGGGCTTGCCACCACAGTTCGATATTCAAACCATGGGAATTTCGCTTGCAACTCATTGAGTTTTTCTAGAGCAACCAAATCAAAGTCATTGGTGACACCAAAGACTAAACGAACAGGCTGTTCTGAACCTTTCTCTTCGAGTACTTGTAACATTGACATAAATGGGGCAATACCAGTACCGCCTGCGAGCATCAGCACTGGACGCGCTACATTACGCAAATAGAAGCTACCGAATGGACCAGTAAAAGTCATTTTGTCGCCAGCTTGGGCATTTTTGCTTAAGAATTCACTCATTTTGCCGTTCGGTACGTTACGGACCACAAAGCCCGTTAAGCGATTGCCCGGTTTTGAGCTAAATGAATATGAACGTGTTTCACCAGTTTCAGGAATAGCAACGTTGACGTATTGACCTGCAAGAAAATGAATATCTGGTTGACCTTCATCAAGTTGAATATCAAATGTGATGGTTGAATCTGATAAGTTTTCAACGCGGGCTAATGTGCCTTGGAAGCTATGAATTGCTGTTTTGCAAACATCTGACGATGCTTGAATTTGGAATACGGCATCTGAAGTTGGGCGACACTGGCAAGCAAGAATATAGCCTTGCTCAGCTTCTTCTGGTGTTAATGCATCTTCAATATAGGTTTCTTCTGGCATGTCATAACTGCCGGACTCGCAAAATGCGCGGCAAGTTCCACATGCACCATCACGGCAATCCAAAGGAATATTAATTTTTTGGCGATAGGCTGCGTCAGATAGGGTTTCGCCTTGAGCTACGTTAATGAAACGTGTAACACCATCTTCAAATTGAAGTGCAACATTGTGGTTTGACATGGCATGTATCCTACAAAATATTTGAAACTTTTACCCTCAGCCAACAGTCCGTTTAACTGAGGGGGTATGTCTTAAAGATGGTAGATATCAATCACTTGATTGATGTAGTCATTTTTTAAAACGACATACTTGCTCAAGATTTTTGGTTGATCACCTGAAAAATCGATCACATAACGTGACATACCGAAATAGCTGTAATTTGTCTTGTAACGGAAACTCAAGGTATTCCAGTTAAAGCGAACAGTAACTTTGTCTCCGTCGTGCTCTACGACTTCAACGTTGGCAATATTGTGGCTTGTGCGTGTGTCTGGAATGGTTGCAGATGAGCGCTCGGTTTTAATACGGAACACACGATCTTCTAAACCTTGACGGTCTGGATAATAAATAAGTGAAATTTCAGATTGCGGATCTTCAGTTAATCTATCGTCGTCATCCCAAGCTGGCATCCAGAAAGAAGCTTCGGGCGCATAGCATTCAATCCAATCTTCCCATTGTTCATCATCTAAAAAACGAGCTTCACGATAGAGAAACTGAGCAATATTTTCTAAAGTTGCTTTGTCTTGAGCACTCATGCTGTTTCTCCTTGATCAGCAATTTCTTTCTCTGATGCAATCGCATGTTTCATGGTGTGTAACCAATATTGATGTTGGGCAAGATAAAGACCTTCATCTTCAGTTTTGATACCACTTAACATTGGTTTTAAACCGATTTCGTTCGCTGCATCGTCTGGTCCATAAATCCAGTGTTTTGAACCGCGGCACATATCATTCCACTCAAGGGCAATACCTGCGTAGCCTGCCTGACAAGCACGGAATTCTTCTAAATCGTCTGGTGTTGCCATGCCTGAGGCATTGAAGAAATCTTCATATTGACGGATACGGCGTGCGCGAGCTTCGGGTGCTTCGCCTTTAGGTGCGATACAGTAAATGGTGACTTCTGTTCTATTGACAGAAAGTGGGCGAAGTACACGAATTTGCGAACCGAACTGATCCATCAAATAAACGTTTGGATAGAGGCACAAGTTACGTGAACGCTCAATCATCCATTTCGACATCGCTTCACCGTATTTTTCGGTGTATTCATCTGCTTTCGGGAAGTTTGGACGGTCTTCTGGGTTTGCCCATTGTGTCCAAAGCAACATGTGACCATTTTCAAAGCCATACGAGCCACCGCCTTGTTTACCCCAAGAACCTGCACTCATTGCACGGATGTTATCGGTAGCTTGAGTTTCTTTACGGTGTTGAGTTGTTGCCGCATAGTTCCAGTGCACAGCAGAAACGTGGTAACCATCGGCGCCATTTTCTGCGGTGAGTTTCCAGTTGCCTTCATAGGTATAAGTAGATGAACCACGTAAAACTTCTAAACCATGTTCAGACTGGTCAACAATCATGTCGATGATTTTGGTGGTTTCACCCAAGAATTCTTCAAGCGAAGGAACATCGGGATTTAAACTACCAAACAAGAAGCCTTTGTAATTCTCGAAGCGAGCCACTTTCTTAAGGTCGTGTGAGCCTTCTTGGTTAAAGCAATCAGAGTAACCAGCTTCGCTTGGATCTTTAACTTTTAGAAGTTTACCTGAGTTGTTAAACGTCCAGCCGTGGAAAGGGCAGGTATATGTTGCTTTGTTACCACGCTTGTGACGGCAAAGTTGTGCTCCGCGGTGTGAACACGCATTGATCATGGCATTCAATTCACCGTTACGGTTGCGGGCAATAATGACTGGCTGACGACCAATGTGAGTGGTGTAGTAGTCATTATTATTTGGAATTTGGCTTTCGTGTGCTAAGTAAACCCAATTACCTTCGAAGATGTATTTCATTTCGAGGTCAAATAGGGCTTCGTCAGTAAACACTGAGCGATGAAGTTTAAATTCACCTGTATCGATATTATCTACAAGTAATTCATCAATACGGTCAAGATGGCTAGTATTGATTACAGGAATACGTGGCATGTCCGTTCTCCGACTTTCCAAAAGTGTGGAAGTCACCAAGGCCTTAGCTACGATCTACAAGGTCTTGATATCCTAATATTGTCAATGAAGCGCATGAGTGCGCTAGGTGTTTAACCGTGAATTGATGAAGATGAATCACTGAAAGATTGGCAAGAAGGCTTTTTCACAAAGCAATTCATCACTTCATCGGTTTGTTGCTTGTATATACCTTAAAAGAATGGTTAAACTGTGTCTAAGACTGAATTTGCATTTTTTTATATCTTAAAGGTATGGAAGCCTTATGGAACTAAGACATTTACGGTATTTTGTGGCTGTTGTTGAAGAGCAGAGCTTTACAAAAGCCGCGGAAAAACTATTTATTGCTCAACCACCTTTGAGTCGACAGATTCAAAATTTGGAAAGTGAGCTTGGAATTCAACTGTTTGAGCGTGGAAGCCGTCCTTTACAGACAACCCCAGCCGGACATTTCTTTTATCAGCACGCTCTTAAACTTTTGTCGAATGCTGAAGAAATAAAAAGTATGACCAAACGTATTGGTCTGATTGAACGTAGTGTGACGATTGGTTTTGTTGGGTCTTTACTCTATGGTTTACTGCCGCGAATCATTTATTTATTTCGGCAACAACAACCTCATTTGAATATTCAATTGATGGAGTTAAGTACCACTGAACAACTACAGGCATTAAAAGAAGGGCGTATTGATGTTGGATTTGGACGTCTAAGAATTAGTGATCCTGCGGTGAGACGTATTCTGCTACGTAAAGAACGCTTGGTGGTTGCTGCGCATACGAGTCATCCGATTGCCCAGCGTACGGAAGGGGTATATCTGGCCGATCTCATTGATGAAAAGATGTTTATGTATCCCACTTCGCCAAAACCCAATTTTTCGACCCAGCTTTTAAATATTTTTGCTGAGCATAGTTTGGTTCCAAAAAATATGCATGAAATACGAGAAATTCAACTGGCTTTGGGCTTGGTGGCAGCGGGTGAAGGTTTGTGTATTATTCCTGCCAGTGCCGATACTATTCGCTTTCCTCATTTAAATTATATTCCGATTTTAGATAACGGCGCAGTCAGTCCGATTTTTATTACTGCTCGTGCAATGGACCGAAGTGAAGACTTGCAGCTATTATTTGATTGTATTTATCAGGTGTATGATCTTGAAGGGATACCTTATCAGCGGACGGTTTTTACGCTAGATCAAAATCCAATAGATGATTCAATCGGTATCGATTTTTGAATAGAGTAATTGCATAGCCTCAAAGATTGAAGCTATGCAGAATATTTATATTTTATTGCACTTGAGCTGGGAAACCATCTTCTTCAAGTGCTTCAGTAATTTTATCGACGCTTTCACTGCTTTCAACAGTTACGATTTTAGTCGCTAAGTCTACATCTACTTTTGCATTTGGGTCGATATCTTGAATCGTTGCAGTCACGCCACGAGCGCAGCCACCACAAGTCATATTTTCAATAAGTAGTTTCATGTTCATACTCCATCAAGAATGAGATGTTTGTTTGGATAACACTGAGTCTAAACCTTGTCATGATTGTAAGGTCAATACTAATTTTTTAAAAAAATATGCTTGACCTTCCCATGATGGGAATCTGTATGCTCAATACAGAATATTAAATTTTGCAAATTTGCAGAGGTGTTTGATGGACTCAAAAAACACAAAATTGCCAACATATAGTGAAACACTTCCAATCGAAGGCATGACCTGTGCCTCGTGTGTAGGTCGTGTGGAAAAAGCACTTAAAAAAGTTGAAAATGTAAAGATTGCCAACGTTAATTTGGCAACAGAAAAAGCCGTTGTTTATTCAAATCAACCGATCAAGCGCGAAGCACTGGTTAAAGCAGTTGAACGAGCAGGTTATGATGTTCCAAAAGCCGCACCAGTGGAGTTATCTATTGAGGGTATGACCTGTGCATCTTGTGTGGCACGTGTTGAAAAAGCCCTTAAAAAAGTAGACGGCGTTCAAGAAGCTACCGTCAACTTAGCAACAGAGCAGGCTTGGGTGCAGGCAGATAATTCAGTCAATGTTGAAGACTTAATTCGCGCTGTTAAAAAAGCAGGTTACGACGCGAAAGCATCTGAAAAAAATCAAGATGAGCAGCTCGACAAAAAAGCGTCAGAGTTAGATCAGCTTAAAAAAGATTTGATCATTTCAATTGTATTGGCTTTACCTGTGTTTATTTTGGAAATGGGGTCACATCTCATTCCAGCTTTTCACATGTGGGTCATGCACACCATTGGGCAATACAATAGCTGGCTTTTACAGTTTGTTTTGACCACATTAGTACTCGTTTTCCCTGGTCGCCGTTTTTACCAAAAAGGTATTCCAGCCTTATTGCGTTTAGCGCCAGATATGAACTCGCTGGTTGCTGTTGGCACCTTAGCTGCCTATAGCTTTTCAGTTGTGGCAACCTTTATGCCGCAGGTTTTACCCGAAGGCACGGTCAATGTTTACTTTGAAGCGGCTGCCGTTATTGTCAGTTTAATTTTACTCGGACGATATTTTGAAGCAAAAGCTAAAGGACGAACCTCGCAAGCTATTCAACATTTAGTTGGAATGCAGCCCAAAACAGCTCGTATTCAGCGTGACGGTCAAGTGGTGGAAGTTGCTGTTGCCGAAGTGGTCAGTGGAACTATTGTAGAAATTCGTCCGGGTGAACGTGTACCTGTCGATGGTGAAGTAGTCGAAGGGCATAGCTACATTGATGAATCTATGATTACGGGTGAGCCTGTTCCTGTTGAAAAAATAGTAGGGCATCAGGTGGTCGGTGGTACGATCAACCAAAACGGTACTCTAAACATTCGGGCAACCGCAGTTGGTTCTTCTTCTGTACTTTCACAAATTATTCGCATGGTTGAACAAGCCCAAGGTTCTAAACTTCCGATTCAGGGTTTGGTCGATAAAGTCACCATGTGGTTTGTACCGGCTGTCATGTTAATTGCTGCAATCACTTTCTTGGTTTGGTTTATTTGGGGGCCAGAACCTGCGTTGACTTTTGGTTTAGTGAATGCTGTTGCGGTACTGATTATTGCGTGTCCATGTGCGATGGGGCTTGCAACGCCAACTTCTATTATGGTCGGTACTGGACGTGGTGCTGAGTTAGGTGTCTTGTTCCGTAAAGGTGAAGCTTTGCAGCTTTTACAAGAAGCGCAAGTGGTGGCAGTTGATAAAACGGGCACACTGACCGAAGGCAAACCGACACTGACAGACTTTAATGTGCAATCAGGTTTTGAGCGTGAACAAGTGCTAACTTTAGTTGCCTCGGTCGAAGCCAAGTCTGAACACCCCATCGCACTCGCTATTGTTCAAGCAGCAGAGAGAGAGGGTCTAACTTTATTACCCGTAACCGCTTTTAACTCGATTACAGGTTCAGGTATTGAGGCTGAAGTATCAGGTCAAAAAGTACAAATTGGCGCAGACCGTTATATGCACCAACTTGGTTTAGATACCAACTCATTCCAAACGATTGCTGCTCAATTAGGTGAAGAAGGTAAAACACCGCTATATGTCGCTATTGATCAGAAACTTGCTGCAATTATTGCTGTGGCAGACCCAATTAAAGAAACAACCTATGCTGCGATTGAGGCCTTGCATCAATTAGGTCTCAAGGTTGCCATGATTACAGGAGACAATCGTCATACGGCGCAAGCGATTGCTAAAAAGCTGAACATTGATGAAGTTGTGGCAGAGGTTTTACCCGAAGGCAAAGTGGACACAGTTCGCCAACTGCAAAAACAATATGGTCGCTTGGCCTTTGTAGGCGATGGTATTAACGATGCACCAGCCTTAGCGCAGGCAGATGTTGGCTTAGCCATTGGTACAGGAACAGATGTTGCCATTGAAGCAGCCGATGTTGTGTTGATGTCAGGTAGTTTAAAAGGCGTACCGAATGCAATTGCGTTAAGTAAAGCTACCATGCGAAACATACGCCAAAACCTGTTCTGGGCATTTGTATATAACGTTGCACTTATTCCAATTGCAGCAGGTGCGCTATACCCAGCATTTGGTGTATTACTTTCACCTATGTTTGCAGCAGGCGCCATGGCACTTTCTTCGGTTTTTGTTTTAGGCAATGCATTACGCTTAAAACGTTTTCATGCACCATTACAGTAAGGGTGCTGAAAATCAACTTTTGGTTTAAGATCATGACAGCAGGTCTTAAACCAAATTTAATATTTGAGGTGTGAGATGAATATCGGTCAGGCATCCAAACATTCGGGCATTTCGGCGAAAATGATTCGCTACTATGAAGAAATCGGTTTACTTGAAGCTGCTCAGCGTTCTGCTTCTGGCTATCGCATTTATTCAGAAACAGACTTGAAAACTTTAAACTTTTTAAAACATGCCAGAGAGTTAGGTTTTTCATCTGAACAAATGAAAGAGCTGATTTCGCTTTGGAAAAATACAGATCGACATAGTGCAGAGGTGAAAGCCTTAACCGTAAAACACATTGCTGAACTTAACCAAAAAATTGCCCATCTCCAAGAAATGGTCAATATTTTGCAGGCTTCTGCTGATGATTGCTGTGGTAACCAACAGGCCTCTTGTGCCATTTTAGATCACATTGAAAAAGGTGTGGGTGTAAGCTAAATCTCATTAAAATAAAAAGGAAAAATCATGGCTTATACGGCTTCTTGTCTTTGTAATGGTATTCAACTTCAAATTGATGCCGAATTAGCGCCCATTATGGTTTGTCATTGTACTCAATGCCAAAAAGCACAAGGCGCTGCTTTTGCCGCCATTACACAAGTACAAAAAAGTGATTTAAATATTGTGCAGGGTGAAAACTTATTACAAGCCTACTTTGCTTTTGCAAATAAAAAGAGAGTGTTCTGTAAAACTTGTGGTTCACCTGTCTGGAGTGAACGTTTAGACAACCCTGAAGTGGTGCGTTTAAGGGTAGGGCTCATTAATGAAGAAATATCTACCCAAGTGAGCTCTCATGCTTTTGTCACTTCAAAAGTGAAGTGGTATTCAATTTGCGATGATGCTCATCAATATCCAAACGGTGTAGAAAATCCTTAAATATTAAGGTTTGATCGTATTTTATTCATTTGTAAAAAAACGTGAACAAGACTAGCCATGAATAAATAATGTGCTATAACTGTACTTAAGGTAATCGTAATATCTCCTCGCTCCACAGGGAAACTTGGGACAGGGCAAAAGATACGATAAGACCTTACATATAGCTAGCAAAGAGCATGTAAGAGATGGATAGACACAAATCTTAGATTGCTCACCGTTGCAGAAAAGCCCGTGAAACGGGCTTTTTTAATGCCTGAAAAAACTATTTATGGGGTGATCACTGCATAAATAATGTTTTTTAGGGTGCCATTTTTTACCATTTGTTCTTCAGCAAATAAAACGATGTAGAAATAATAAAATATTTTAAATATACAGACTCTTCTGTATTGCAATTTGATTTATTTGTAGGTACATTTACTTAACGGTTTAAAGTTCAAGTTTAATAATGAACTCATGGTCGTTGTGGGAGATCTAAGAGCCTGCATTCTTCCCCAAGATGCGGGTTTTTTTTATGCCTATAAAAAAGTGATTATTAACCCAGTTTAAATAAAAAATATCTAGTTTATTGTTATTTAATAAATTTTAATCAGCCTACGATCTAAAGATTGCGTAGGCTTTATGAGTGAAAAATCAATTATGCACGATATGCCTGACAAGCCTGAGCACAAGCTAGACATGCTTTTGCACAGATCTGGCAGTGTTCATGGTCATGTTTGCCGCATTCTGCTGCACAAAGTTGACAGGCATTTGCACACAATTGCATTGCTGCTTCAGCCAGCTCAGAATTTCTCAACTCTAGAGACGTACACAGTTGACATGTCTCTACACAAGTCATGCAATGCTTAATACATTCTCGCATCATATGAACATGTTCTTCTTGCAAACATGCTGCTGCACAGGTTTTACAGGCAATCATACATTCTATACAGGCTTGAATTGAGGTAGAGGTATGACAAAATAAAGCAGAGTGTGTTTCTTGTTGAGTTTCCATAAGAGTTCTCCTGTCGAAGACTGTTATTAAAAAATGGAATATCGTTATATTTTTCTATTTTAAAAGATCATTTTTAAGCAATGGTTGTTTGAGATGAAAGGGCTACAAATCACTCATACATAATTAACCTCGTAGTAGAATGTTACATCCAGTTTTTAACTTAAAAGCACTTATTTGTTAGTGAGTAGAGCTCTTAATAAAATTTAAGGATGATGTAAAATTTAATTGCATATAATACTTTTGGCTAATTTCTTATTGTGTGAATATTAGGCAAATTAGCAATGTGAACTTTAAAGGACACGAAATGGAAAACGTTAATCAATACGCTCACGGAGCTGAGCATGAAGTCCACATACATTGCAAACGATCATTAAGCACATTAATACTGAGTATGTTCGTATTAATTACAACTGGTCGTTAAAAGAAAAAGCACCCAAGGGTGCTTTTTCTATATGTCTACTATAAATAGATACGTTTAAGAGTGCATAAAGCCACGACGTTTTTTGTAGGCTTTACGGTCATAAGAAGGGATATTTGATTGCTGGAGATCGATCGCCAGTTGTTTTTTGCGTTGAAACTGAACTTCGTTAAGAAGAGCAGCATAAATTTTGGGTCGATCAGTTTTAAACTTATCTACATCCAATGGAATTTTCTCTTCATTTTTGACAATGTATAGAACAGAGCCATTGCCATTCGTTTCATAAACCGTCCAACCAAGCCGCACAGCATAGAGTCCGGTTTTCTGATTTTTACCTAAATAAGATTTAAAACCATCGGGATGAGGGCGAACATAAGCATTCATCATGCATCCTCCATCATTTGATTTATTTGATGAAAGCGACAATCAATGAATTGATGGGGAGTGGGACATCATATTCAGTAAAATCACGATTTCTAGTTGTTTATATATTGTTCAATTTTAAAATTTCAAGTGAGGGGGAAAACTGTCATTTACTGAGTTATGTAAGCTCAAAAATATTAAAAATAAAGCTTATTTTTTGAGTAATAAATTTTCAAGTTCATTCCTTGTTGGCAAGAAAAAATAGCTCACTATTCTGTATTTGTGTGATCGATTTTGCATATTTAAAATTGATGAAATCGTAAGTGAATTTAAGGTCAGTTTTAGTTAATTATTTGTTTTAAAAATAAATAATTAAGTTTTAATATTTCTTGTTACAACCATTTTGTCGACAATAGATGTACCTTTTTGACATATTTCGCCTAGCATAATTAAAGAGTTCGTTGCCTATGGTGTCATTTATGTTCATTGGACTTGTGGTCACCATTTTGTTGACTCCAGGCCCAACAAATACATTGTTAGCCTCTGCTGGAATACAGGCAGGAGTGAAGCAGTCTCTTAAACTTATTCCTGCTGAAGTGATGGGTTATCTCATTGCAATTACTTCATGGGGTATTTTACTTGAGTCCGTTTCACATTTTATTCCGTGGCTTCCACCCGTATTAAAGTTAATAAGTGCAACTTTTATTCTCTACCTTGCATTTAAACTTTGGACAACATCGACAAACGACATCAAATTAGACAATCCACTGATTACGCCTAAGGCTTTATTTGTCGCGACACTTTTAAATCCTAAAGCTTTACTCTTTGCTTCTGCTATTTTTCCACATGCAGCATGGGAAGTGTTTCACGTATATTTTATTCATATTGCTGTTTTTTTATCATTAATTACACCCATTGCTTTTTTATGGATTGCTTTTGGAACTGTATTTATTTCAAACAAAGTAACTTGGTTAAACCAGCGTAATTTATAACGTACGGATGCATTTATTTTAACTTTTTTTGCTATGCCAATCGGCTATTCAGCGATTAGCTCATTTTAAACTTAACCCATTATTCATATTAAAAATTTTAATTTTCAGGAGATTTTTATGAAAAGATTAAAAGTAATTATTAAGGACCAGTTTAACCAAAAAACGATTGCTTTGGCAAAAGTTCGACCTATGAATGACCATGCCCTTGAGCTTCATAAAAGCGTTGAACATATTGAAATTGATGATGATATTATTTTACCCAATATGGATTTACTATATGAAAATCCTAAAGATGGCAAAATTTATCAATTGGTGGGAGCAGTCAGTGAAGAATAGCTTTGAAAGCTGTTTGAAAATAACCAGAAGTAGAATGCGTGGTTAGTATGATCTTAATCAAAGAGCTTTTAATTAAGAGGTGCTGGAAATTAAGCCAAACTAACGGAATAGACACAATTAAAATATTGAACATCTGACATTCATGTGTGACTATGTTTTGGCAAAAGTGTGACCTAATCCACACTTTTGTATTTCAGGACTAAGTGGTTTTCACTAAGCCCATTCCTTCAATGAGAAGTAGGAATGGGCTTTTTCTATTGCATTTTATTCTTTAAACGTCTCATCTAAAGCTTGTTGAACTGCTTCTATGCGTGTTTTACAAGCTTTATAAGCAGTAATCGATTCTTCAACAATCTTCATTAAGTTATCAATATCTGGACTTTCTTGAGATTCAAGTAATTCGGCATTTTTTTTTAAAATATCATGCCCGTCCTTAAACGTTAACTCTTTATTCTTCATGTGGAATTACCTGTGTAATGTTGGCTTCAATCACACCATCTTGCATTTCAATCGCAATGGCAGGGCCTGAAATTTGATGTATAGAGCGAATTGCTTTTCCTTCCGATCTAACAATGGCATAGCCTTTGGCTTGAACCTGTTTTGGATTTTGTAAAAGGATTTCTTTCATTAAAGATTCGATTTGGGCTAATGAAAATTTAACTTGTTGCTGTGAACTAAACTGAATGCGTTCTTTCATCTGGTCAAGCAGGTGATGTGCTGAATTAAGTTGACCTTGTGCTGAAGATTTAATGTGATGAAGTAGCTGATCGTTCTTGCTTTGATAGGTCGTGATTTGATGCTGAGAAAGAAGCTTAATGGTTTGCAGACTATCTACAGCTTCTTGTACACGTTCTACAATATGGTTACGAATACCAGCAATCACTTTACTTGGTGTGTCAAATGAACGATGGGCAATTTCATCAAGAATTGTGCGGTCTTTTTCATGACCAATGCCGACCCAAACCGGAACACTGCGTTTGCAGAGCAGGGCTGCAAGTTCATAATCATTCAAATACGCTAAATCATTCACCGATCCACCACCACGAATAATTACTATCAAGTCCGGTGGAAATTTATAAGTGCTGGCCCATTGCCTTAAACCTGAACCTAAAGATTCTATGAGGCTGGTTGCAGCAGTATTTCCTTGAAATGTAGCGGTGTGATACACAAAATGGCAAACACCATTTCTTTCTAGCGCATCGGCATCTTTTTTAAAGTCACCTAAGCCCGCAGCATTTTGAGGGGCAATGACTAAAACATTTTGAATATCAAAAGGAGTAGGTATGAGTTTATTCTTATGAATTAAACCTTCTTGAGTGAGTCGTTCAATAATTTGCTGATACCGTTTAGCAATTTCGCCTAAGGTAAAACTTGAGTCAATTTCTTCAATATTGACTGAAAATCCATATTGAGGATCAAAACGTGCTCTAATTTTGATAAGCACATTTAAGTCACTTGAAATCTCAATACCAGTTTCACGCTCAAACTTTAAAACAATTTTACTTGCTGAGAACTTCCAAATGGTGGCTTTACAACTGGCAATGACTTTATCCGTGTCGGCATCTTTTTCTGCAAGCTCTAAATAGTAATGACCACCTTTAATATTTAAATTTCGAATCTCTGCTTTTACCCAAACTGGCTCATCAAAGGCCAGACGTATCACTTCCTGAACTGTGCCGAGATATTCACTAAGGGAAAACTGAGGTTCAGACATACGAAATAAAAACTAGAAGGCGAAACTAGATAGTATAAAAGCAACCCACCCAAGGCAATTGTTGTCTATGAATTTAGGGTTCTGTTTAAAATAAATACAACAATTCAAAAGATTAATTTTAAATTAAACTTATTAATCACTATCTAGTTAAAAAGATAATCTTAATTAAAAAAATATAAAACTGATAAATTACAACAGATTAAAAAAAAGAGTTTGCTTTATGAAATATAAGGGCGTATAAAGCTTACTTCCAATTGCGGGGTGGAGCAGTCTGGTAGCTCGTCGGGCTCATAACCCGAAGGTCGTTGGTTCAAATCCGACCCCCGCAACCAAAATATTATGCTCTGTGATGTACCACTTTTCATAATGCGAAAATTATGAAAAGCATTAGCTTATAAATAACCCTATATCAAGCTAAATATTAAATTCTAGACTGACTGTCCATACCTTAAATCTAGCGTTCTAATTAAATACCGTCAAATCACATGAGCTCAGTGATGAGTGAATGATTGTGAATATAGTAAATGAGTGGCTAATTGCCACAGCCGTAAATGGCAATGAGATTAATGTGAGGATTGTTCCTCATGTGCGTAAACAAAATTCTCTCGATGGATATCGTTGGGTCGAAGTTGGTAAAAAAATTCAACTTCAGTCTGGTGAAGAAATTGAGTTAAACCAAGATGGTAAAAGCTTTTATGCTGGATTTAATCAGCTTTATCGTTTAACTACGTATTGTTGATAAAAATGTTTAGTTTTAAAGCTAAAAACCTATCTCCTTTAAAAGAGATAGGTTTTTTTATATCTATAGGAATTATAAATAATTAAAGTTATAAAAAAGCGAAATGTATTAAATCGATAAACTTATTATTTTAATTATATTTATAACTTAATTAACCCGCTCGCCAGAATTGACGGCCCATAACTTTAAAGTTCTTCCCATTTTCTTCGGTGACACGTCGGTCTCTAAATTTCTCATTTAAACTATGCAAAATTAAAGAGCCATCGGCTTCTTTAAAAATTTGCTTAATCATTCCTTCGCCTGCAAAGTAAACCGCATAAATCTCGCCATCAATCACTTCAGTTTGAGAAATATCAATACCGACTAAATCTCCATCTTTAATGTAGTCTGTCATGCTATCGCCTTTAGCTTTGATAATACGCATGCACTCTTGAGCAACCCGTTTTTCTTTAAAAAATGAGGCAGGGAAAGGAATTTTGCCATTAATTGCATCGAAGTGAAACTCGATAGATTCGCCCGTACCACAAGAAAAATTAGCTTCTACCACTTCAATCCAGACAAATTGATCGGTGGCTTCTGCACTCACAACAGTTGGGCTAAATACATCACTTTCTCTAAAAGAGTCTTCTGTATTTCCGGTCGTTAACCAATAACCATCTACACCTAAAAATTGGGCAATGAGAGGTAGAAATGCAGATTTCAAATTTTTACCAGACTCTAAAGCCTGATAGGCAGGCTGAGACATCTTTACTGCCTCAGCCACTTCAGCCTGAGTTTTTTTGGCTTTAATTCTAGAGTCTTTTAAACGGTCTTTAAGAGCCATAATGGTCACACCAGCAAACTTATAACAAATATATAACTAAAGTTATATCGAGTAAAACAACTATAGTTATTGACTAATAATAACTATAGTTATAATATCAGTTATATCTTCAGATGAATAGATAAAGTTTAAATAGTGTCTGAGTCTCTATTTATAGGCTTATCAACGTGTTGAGATGAAAGCTAAATTTATTTTGTTTTTATTGGAGGCAAAATAAAACGGAGATAGCTCAATTATTATTTACAGATAGGCTATCAAAACAAAAAATGGAATAAAAAAAGCCCGATTCCGTGGATCAGGCTTAATGTTCGTCGATAAAGGGTATCAAGAACATGAAGAATTTAGCAAAGATTGTGAGGCGTAACAAAAGTTTCCGATATACGGCAAAGCCTTATTTGAACTTTTTGGTCAAAGAAATAAAGTTTGAAAAAAGCTTAAACCTAAGAACTTTCATACTTTTTTACAATTTCAAAAAAGGAAATATTTATTTTTAAATTAATGCTTTAAATGCATACAGTTTGGTTGTTTAGGTTTGTTGTACTCGATGAAACGTTTCCAACATATATCTGTAGCCATAGCTTAGCTATATTGCTCACATGGTGTATGAAAACTTCAAGAATAACAAACGATAAAGCTACCTTATTAAACGAGTAAGTTGAGTTGGAGATAGTGAATGACTACAGCAATGCAGAACAGAGCTAAACAACTTAAAAATGCAAAACGTGGAGGGTATGTCCCAACAATTGCAAAAGATATAAACAAACATAAGGTACAAAAAATAAAAAGGGCACTTGAAGAGGCAAGGCAAATTGCAAGTGAGCTTGAAGATGAAGCATTCGAATTCGATGATCAAGTCTCTATGCAAAAAGCGATAGGTGCAATCACCGTGATTGAGTTGATTGAACAAGCCTTAAACAGTGCACACTAACAGGCTTTAGCATACAAACATTCTTTCTTGGACCCCTGAAATATGGGGTCAAGGATAAGTTCGTCTTGCGATTTAGCGCGGTTAAAAAAGCGTTAGTGTTTTTTATTGACTGTAATAAAGAAAACTAAGGGTATTGATAAAACCTGAAAAACAAAAAGCTGGTAAGAGTGGCGAGTTTTCAAGTTTTACCCTTTAAAGCAGGACAAGATTATGAAAGCAGTTCCAACGAGTGGATTAACCACCTTTTTAAATTTTTATAGCATCGCAATTATGGTGGCTTTAGCAGTCAGTTTAGTTGTCGCAGTTGTGTTGATGATGCGTTTCCCTCGCTCACCGCAAGAATGGATTGTGGGACTGATATGTACAGTGGTTTCAAGCTTAACAGGTGGCTCATTTATTATCATGAAATGGAATTTACATGAATGGGTATCGGACATTTGGGGAATGATCACACTATGTGGATTCTTCTTTATTTGCGGTTTACCGGGTTGGGCGATTGTGAGATGGGTATTTAACTTCATCAATAAACAAGAAGGGAAAACGATTGTGGAAGTCATGAAAGACTTAAAAAAAGCAAAAGATGATCTTCAAAATAGCTAAAAACAGTTTCAATGATATAGGTAAAATAAAATGAATATTGACCAGTACTTAGAAGCAATCATAAACAGAGAAGGTGGATATGTTAATCATCCATCAGACCATGGGCATGCCACCAAATTTGGCATTACAGAGGCAGTTGCTCGATCACAAGGCTATGAGGGTGATATGCAAGATTTACCATTAGCTGTGGCCAAATCTATTTATAAGAAACAATATTGGTTTGAGCCCCAATTTGACCAGATCAATGAAATTAGCCCAGCTATTGCAGAAGAGTTACTTGATACGGCTATAAATTGTGGAGTCAACTTTGCCAAGCCTTTGTTACAACGTGCTTTAAATTTGCTAAATAAGCAGGGTGAAGAAGGCTGGCCCAATCTTGCTTTAGATGGTCAATATGGGCCTCTGACTTTTCAAGCACTAAGTACGTATTTGAACAGGCGTAATAAAGACGGAGAAACGGTATTACTACGCGTTTTAAATATTATGCAAGGGCAGCACTATATCGAAATTACAGAGAAGAACCCGAACTATGAAGACTTCTTTTATGGATGGGTTTTAAACAGAGTGTCGTTGTAAAAATTGTAATTAGATGAAAAGATGCTGAATAATAAAAATGCTTTAAAAGTCTACTCATGAGTTAAGACTTTTAAAGCATAATTCTGAAAAATAATGATTTATTGTGCGATGAGTAAAATTGCAAGAAGAAAGAAAACAGCTCCACTGACTTTATTGAGTATAGAAAAATTATTCCCAGCCAACATCTTTTCTTTAAAAATTGAAGAGAAATTTGCATAGACCAAATGAATTAAGAAACCAATAAAACAAAAGGTTAAAGATAGAACTAAAAACTGAGTTAGAATTTCTTTTTTTATATCAATGAATTGAGGGAATAAAGCAATAAAAAACACGATGGTTTTAGGGTTAAGCAAAGATGCGAGGAGGCCTTGATAAAAGAGTTTAGATTTACTTACATCCTTATCGCTTTGCTGATCAGTGATTAAATCTTGCGATGGCGTTTTTTTACTGAAGTTTTTATATCCTAGATACATTAAATAAAATGCACCAATAAATTTTAAAACCGTAAAAATAGTAGGGTTACTCGTAATAATAAGACCTACACCACTAGCGGAAATTACAGCAATTACAAACATACCAATAATTAAGCCGCTAATACCGAATAAAGCGGTTCTAACACCATAATTGATTGAATTTGTGACAGTAAATAAAACACCTGGGCCGGGGCTTAATAGGGTAAGAAATGCAATTGTTATAAAGACTAAAAGACCGCTCACGCTGATATATCCTATTTATCAATTGAGGCAAGATTGTGGGATTACTTTAAATGAGAAAATAGGTTATGTATACAGACTGTTATGTATATTTAAGACTTAAATAGATTAAATATTTAACATATGCATTTATATAAATAGGTCGGGTATATAAAGAGCTTAATACGCAAAGCAACATAAACATACAACCCCCACTACAGGGGCTGTTAGTATGCTAAGCCTATACCTCAAGAAATGTACAGTATGACGAAAAAAGAACGGCAGTTTAAATCTGGCGAATTTCGATTTTCCTTTTTATCGTTTAAATATTGGGGTCTATGGTTTTTAGCTTTTATTTTCATGTTATTGGCGATGTTACCTTGGGCTATTCAATGGCGTCTCGCCGATGTTCTCTCGAAAGTCGCATGGAAATCTTTGGGTTCAAGAAGAAAAACAACATTACGTAATTTAGAAGCATGCTTTCCTGAAAAAACACCTATGCAAATTGAAAACAAAGCTAAACAGGTTTTTGTTGATACTATAACGGGTGTATTTGAAGCTTTAAATGCTTGGTACAGCCCAAACTGGTTTAAAAGCCGCGTACATATAGATGGATTAGAGAACTTAACCAATAATCAGGAAAATGGTGTACTTCTATTAGGTACGCATAGCACGCTTTTAGATGCTGGTGGAGCCGCTTGTACCTTATTTTTTAATATGGACGTGGTTTACCGACCTCAAAACAATCCCTTTTTAGATTTTCTGATTCATCGTAGCCGTGCAAGAGTCTATAAAAACCAGATTGCTCGAGACAACATGAGAGGGCTTATTCAAAACCTTAAACATGGTCATGCAATATGGTATAGCCCAGATCAGGACTTTGGTTTAAAACAAGGTGTAATGGCCTCTTTTTTTGGAATACAGGCGGCTACTGTGACCGCTCACCGCAGACTGATGGACATTTCAAAAGCAGCAGCTGTACCTTTGTACTTTTACAGAAGTGGCAATATCAGAAACCCTCAATATCATGTTCTCGTGGAACCTAAATTAGAAAATTTTCCGAGTGGATGTGAAGTGAGTGATGCGGAAAGAGTTAATAAAATTATTGAGAATCAAATTCGGATTGCCCCTACACAATACATGTGGTTCCATCGACGTTTTAAGACACGTCCTACTGGTGAACAGAAGTTTTATTGATGGTCTTAAGGGCAGTAGAAAAGTGACTGCTTTCAATTAAAATGAAACAAAATTTGATTTTTAAATGGAAGAAATATTAATGAAATCAATATTAAATAGGGACGTGTAAGAGCATCAAAGTTTTCAGATTTGAATTATTTTGAATATCGTTTGCAAATGCTTCTGAAGCGTGTATTATCGAGAATAACTAACAAAATATTCTTGTCATCATAAATTTCTATTTGCGCAGTTTTATTTATAATCCTTGGGTTCTTCTAGATATTTAAGTTTTGACGTCTATTTTTTAGTTAAATTGGTTTCACCAATAATAAGTTATAATATTTTAAGACTCAGGATTAACATATGTCTACTACTACTGGTACAGTAAAATGGTTCAATGAAACTAAAGGTTTTGGTTTTATCGTGACTGAAGATGGTAAAGATATTTTTGCTCATTTTACTGATATTCAAACACAAGGTTTTAAAGTTCTATTGGAAGGTCAACGTGTTGAGTTTACCGTAGTACAAGGTAAAAAAGGCCCACAAGCTTCAAATATTGTGATTCTTCAAAATTGATAATTAAATAAAATGCATGAATATTTTTAAATAAATTTTATTTAAAGTATCGCATTTTAGCAAAGTTTAAAAAACCCACTTTATCTTTGTGGGTTTTTTATAAATTTCAACGAAAATTATATTTAAAATAAGAAGAAGTGAAAATAATAGTTTAAAAAATGCTTCTATATTTTATGTTATAATATAAACAATTAGGTATGTAGTATTAAAATGGATATTTGTATTGGCGGTATTTTTGACGGTCAAAAAATAGAAAACAATAATGATTTCTTTAAGATAGAAGAGCATTATTCAGATCATAGTTCTAAATATATTAAACAACACTTTCATTTGTTTGGAAAAATTTTTACCTTCTGGGTATGTGAGGATGTTGATTTAAGCCAAGCGATAAGAAAAGCCGAGAGAATTTTAAAGAATAAAAAAGAAAATCTTTAGCTAATAAATCACAATACATTTACTGCGGTCTGTTAATTTTAAGTTTTTCTTATTTAATATGAGATATTTTATTAGTAATTTAAATGAAATAGACTTATAAGTAAATTTTAGCTTTTGAAAGTAAATGTTTTTATTTTATAGTCTTAGATAGTGTTTACACTATGTTAGAGGTAGTTACAGACTTTTACAATTTGCATATGGAATTTGCTAAATATAGTTATACATTAGGCTTAAGTTAAAGTTGTTTTATTTATTGCACAAATAAAACAAAATCCATTTTAATATAATTTATTTGAGTGGATTCTTTGATCAGATAAACATCTTTAATTCAATATTTATAATTAAACTATAGATAATATTTATGTTATAGCCTCCCTTAGAAAGGAAAACATTTTAAATGTTAAGTGAAGTACAACCGAATATTTGCTTTGTTGGCAGTAGTAATTTAGCTTTGGCTTTAATCGGAGGAATGGTTTTAAAAGGATTTAAAAAAGAAAAAATACACTTAATCGAAGAGAAAAAAATTAATGATACAAATGCATTGAAGCAAAAAGAAAATGGTTTAAAAAAAGCTGACATTATTGTGTTGTTATTAGATCCCAAGCAATTAAAAGAGACACTTGCGCCGTTTAAAAAATGGTTAGCAAATAAGATTATTGTTTCTATGATGGCAGGGATTGATATTGCAAACTTATCTCGTTTTACGGGTTCAAAGAAAATCATTCGTGTGATTTCAAATCCGCCTGTGCTTACGCATACAGGTACTCACGTGCTTATTGCTTCAGAGCAAATGGACCAGCTTGATAAAGACTTAATTGAAACGTTGTATTCTCCAACAGGGCAGACTTTTTGGGCTGCTTCAGAAACACAAAGTGATGCCATTATTGCATTATCAGGTTCAGGGCCAGCTTACTTTTTCTATATTTTAGATAGCATGATTAAGACTGGCGTTTCACTAGGGCTAGATAAGCAATTTGCCTTAGATCTTGCGCTTCAAGCAGCGACTGGGGCTGTTGAAATGATTCGTAAAAGTAATGTTCCACCAGCAGAATTATGTGGAAAGGTCACTTTAGCAAACGGGATTACCGAATCTGCTTTACGAATGTTTGAGTTAGGCAATGTGTCAGATGATATACGTTTAGCTATGAAGGCCGCATATCATCGTAGCAAAGAAATTACTTCAGAAATTATTTCTGAGGCAAGCTAAATCTTCTTTAACAAATTAGGTCTTTAAAAAGTATTCCCAAATAATGAAACCTAAGCCAAACCCAATAAAAGAGTAGAGAGTAATAATAAAGAATACAAAACTGGCCTTATTTTTTTTCTTCAAAATGTTCATGGCGATGCCTCCAATTCAGATTAATTTTATTATGGAGATGAGGAGGCTGTAATCATAGATACAGAATTTTTTAAAAAAAATATAACAGAGTCTAAATCTGTTATGGTCTAAGCCGCTTAACTGAATAAGAATTCTAGAATCAATATCTTAACTCGATGACTTATAGGTGCTACACCTTTTATTCAATCAACATTAAATCGGCGGTATTGGCAGATTTAAGGGGACGTAGGGCAAAAGTCGAGCGAGTGTGTCGAATCCCTTTAATCGAATAGAGTTTTTTCCGTAAAAAACGCTCGTAATGCTCAGCATCTTTTACTGCTACTTTCACCAAATAATCATAATCACCTGTAACCAGATGAGCTTCTACAACTTCAGGTATATCGGCTAATGCTTCGCTGAAATTTTCCAGCATTTCATCGTCATGGCGCTCTAAAGTAATTTCTATAAAGAACACTTCATGAATACCAATCGCTTTTGGATTTACATTTACCGTATAGCCTTCAATAATTTTTAAAGTTTCTAGACGCTTTAGCCGTGTCCAGCATGGAGAGGATGAAAGACCGACTTCTTCTGCTAATTGAGCAACAGTTAAACGGCCATTGCCACGTAATGCAGATAAAATTTTCCGATCTATGCGATCTAGTGTGTATTCTGTTCTGTTCAAAATATAAACCAAAGAAGAATCTTCTGATAAAAGTAAATATACTTCATTTTTATGCTGCGAATATTTAAAAATATTAAAAAATTCAGGAAACATTTTGAGTTAAAGGTACATACACTAGTTCTATGCATCGAACCTTCTGGATAAGGGTTGTGATGGAGCAAAGAGCACTGTTTCAGTAAGGGTGACTAAACAGTGCTCTTTGCGGATTTCATATAAATTCTTAAATCTATTTTTAAAGAATAGGATTTTCTAATTTGTTAATTGCTATTTCTAGCTGATCATAATGGTGAATCTTTTTATCTGCTAAAGGATAATCAATGGAAGGGTCAGGATGGAAAAAGATCGTTTTCATTCCGGCTTTGTTTGCACCTTCAATATCGGCTTTCGGATTATCACCTACAAAAATGCATTCATTAGGGATAAAACCAAGCTCTTTACATGCATGCTCAAATATTTGTATATCGGGTTTTCGTAAGCCTATAGCCTCTGAAACAATAATTGTAGAAAAAAATTCTTTAAGACCTAGTGCATAAAAGTTATTTTCTTGGAAAGGGGATTTCCCATTAGAAACTAAGCCTAATTTATATCCTTTGTTATAAAGATTTTGAACTGTTTCAGGAACTCTTTCAAATGAAGAGGAAAACTTGTTAAAGTCATTAACGTAGGAGTTAAGCAAGGTCTCGACGTTAAAATTTTTGATATTAAAATCTTTAAGTAGTTGGGTATAAACCAAGTCTTTCCAAACATTTCCATTGTTATCTAATTCAATAAATCGAGTGATAAAATCTTGCTTATTCTTCTGTGATACCAGTTGAAAAAAGTTTACTTGCCATTCAACAAATTTTTTAAGTGATGTATTTCTGTCAAGTAGAGTCTGATCTAAATCAAATAAAATGGCTTTTGGCATTTTCTGTTTTTATAAAATTTTTAGATGAAGCCAGTATAGCTGTCTATTGAATTTAAGGATTTTAAAATTTTTTGATTACTGTGTATTAAAAAAATTAAATAATAACTTTTATTTATCAATTGAAGAAAAACTAATCATTATTTTTTATCTAAATTTTCCTTTATGGTGATTCCATTGCAAAGTAGGAAGCAAGGTTATGATCACCCAGCACGATATAAACCAAAAACAATATCAAAATAAATCTTTAGACTATTTGAATAGCCAAGCGCATTCTGAAGGAATTGAATTTAATAAATTTATTCATGAAATTCAGAAATATGAAAAGGCTGTTGTTCTAGATTTAGGCTGTGGTGGTGGTCATGTTTCTTATAATGTTGCTCCAGATGCTGACCTTGTCTTTGCCTACGATTTATCTCATGAGATGTTAGACACCGTGTCGAAGGCTGCTAGCCAGCGCAAATTAAAAAACATCTTTGTGCAGCAGGGCATTGCTGAAGACATGCCTTTTAGTGATCAGCAGTTTGATGTCGTTATCAGCCGATATTCAGCTCATCACTGGCAGCATGTTCCGACGGCCATGAAAGAAGTAAACCGCGTTCTTAAGCCAGATGGTATTGTTATTTTTGTAGATATTATTAGTTCTAGCTCGCCTATATTAGATACGTTTTTACAGACGATCGAAACTATTCGAGACCCAAGTCATGTACGAAATTATAGTGTGAAAGAGTGGGTCTATTTTATTGAAGATGCAGGCTTTGACTTAGTGGGTTTAGACAAACAAACGCTTTCATTAGACTTTGATAGTTGGGTAAAGCGTATGAAAACCCCTGAAGATCAAATTAAAACTTTACGCTATTTGCAGGAAGGTTCGTCTGACCTCGTTAAGAAGTATTTCAAAATTCAAAATGACGGTAGCTTTGAAAGCCATGTGGGTTATTTCGTCTTTAAAAAATTAGGGTTTTAAAGTGCTAGTGAGTAAGGGTTTTAGTCGATAAGAAATGAATTAAATATCACTAGAACTCTTTACTTGAATCGCTTGGATTATATTAAAGATAACAATAAAACAATTCTAATATCATTTATTTGATAAAACTTAATCACACAATTTTTTTAAGGTGATTAAGTGCTCAAAAGAGAAGAGGATTTATCTAATTTTCTTATTATTAATAGACACTTATGAGTAATTATTATTTAATACGCCCGCAACATTATCACTAATACTTTTAATAACTTTGTCGGGGAAATAATGCGTAATATTTTAGTAACAGTTTTCACTTTATTGGTAGGAACATCAGTTTATGCTGAACAAGAGCCAAAAACTTATATACAGCGATCAACTTGCGAGAGAACAGTACAACTACATGGTTTTTTAAGCCGCGCTCAACTTGATTGTAATTATCACTATACTTCACAAGAATTAGTTCATGAATCTGACAAATGTACTAAACATGAGCTAGGTGAAAAATATGGTAAAGAAGTTATGAGATTAGGTATGGACCAATTTGAGGCACGCAAGAGAGGAGATATGAAAGGCCAATTATGTAGTACGGTTTTAAAAGAGTTTCCAAACTATATTAAAAAATAAAATAAGGTTTTAAAAACCTCTTCTAGCAAGCCGATAAAATGGATTTAATTATTCATTTTATCGGTGTATCACCACATATAATTTGCTAATTAAATTAGAAAAGAAACTTTAAAAATTCACCGAATATCACATTGACACTTAAAATCTCTCTTATTATTCTCTGCGATAGAACGGAGGAGGGACGCCTTGTGCGTGCTGGTTCTATATGCCCAGTCTGCTAACCCTCTTTTGTTCTATTATTATTTTTACTAAATAATAAATTTCTAATGAAAGAATTAAATATTCTAATCCAATGAAAAATAATATTTATTCAATTGTTTTCTAGCCAATATCACATTGACACTCTAAACCCCTCCGATTATGCTTTGCCTGCTGGCCTACATCGCCAGCCGACTTTGACAGGTCGGATAGCCAACGCACACGAAAAAGTCTTTCTTTTTTGTGGGCATCCCTGCGTGCCCCCTCTACGGTGGAACGGGAGGGGGACACCTTCGGGTGTGCTGATCTTTTGGCTATCAGTCTGTCAACCTTCTCTCGTTTCACCACCATTATTTGACAGTAATGTGGTGAAGCTTCTTTATAGCCAAAGGAGTTCGCTTATGCGTACTATTTCTTCTCAATTTTTGGTCTTTGCCAAACTCTCTCTATCTATACCGCCCAACTGGTCTTTAAAACGGTTTAACCGACTCTAGGTTTCTACAACCTTAGCTCGTTACGACTAAAAAATCATAGCAACAATAAAACCTGAGATAGCTTAGGCACATTTTTGTGCTGCTTTTGCATGCCTGTTTTTAGCACTCATTTTAAGAGTGACGGCATTTCTATCTCTTTTAGATACAACAAAAAATTATTTAAACGGTATTCCTATGCCAAATTTAGAATCTTCATTTAGAACACTCAGAGTGCTTCACACCGCAAAAGACTTATTTAATCAATATGGGTTTCATAAGGTCGGGGTCGACCAAATTATTGCAGAAGCCAAAGTTGCCAAGGCTACTTTTTACAACGACTTTCACTCAAAAGCACGACTCATCGAGATGTGTCTCACTTTTCAAAAAGACGCGCTCAAAGTAAAAGTGTTTTCCATTGTTAATTCTTACCGTGAGCAAATGGTGCTTGATAAACTTAGGCAGATTTACCTGTTACATGCCGATTTAAATGGTTTTTACCATTTACCTTTTAAAGCAATTTTTGAAATTGAAAAGCTCTATCCAGTTGCCTATAAAGTTGTGGTTGACTATAGAAACTGGTTTGTTAATGAAATCTATAAGTTGCTTTTAACTTTAAAAGTTACGGCCTCCATTCAAGATGCTTATATGTTTTTATTTATGATTGATGGGGCGATGGTCCAGCTTTTAGATAAAAATGCGGTAGATGAAAGAGATCGGTTGTTGGATTATTTCTTTTTAAATTTTGCTTAAGCGACAAAACTCACTAAAGAAAAAGCCTCCAAATAAGGAGGCTTTTCATTATAAATAAAATAGCTGCTTAGCTTAATGTTGCAGGTTTTGCAGCTTGTGTCATTCCTTCAAAATATTGAACGGCAGGCGAACGAGCCATATAAGCTAAAGCTTGCTCGGTGTCACCTTCATGAAGTGGGTTAAATTTTGGAGAAACCCATCTTAATGTCGCTTTCCATAAATATTTAATGGTTGGTAAGTTGTCTGAGCGAGTCGCAGTTTTTTCAAATTCACGAATAATTTTGAAGTAGCCACGACGCATCAATTTTTGAATGTCTTTGTGCTCTAAATCTTGTTGGCCCAAACTACGCGCAAAGTCAGCAAGAAAATAAATAAACAGCGGGAAAACAGCCGCCATAATCACTTGGCGTGACACATAAAACCCAAACTTGTTTGTTAAAAGGTGTTCAAATAAGTCGTAGGCAACACAGCGATGTTCAACTTCTTCAGCCAAATGCCAACGGAACAAATCTGCCATAGCAGGGTCTGCTTGGTCCCAAGACTTACTGTCAAGCGTCCATTGACCAATGGTTCCGGTAAAGTGCTCAATTGCAGCAATCATACCTACTCGAAAAAGTAACCAATATTCATCAAGCTTTTCGCCTTTTAAAAAGGGTATACCTAAAGGTTTGTCACCCAATAAAATGTTAAACACAAAATGGGCGCGGTTGAGTGTTTCTTGAATGTCGTAGCCATTTTCACGTAAGAAGTCTTGAGCTTTTTCATGGGCACGTGCATGAGCTGCTTCTTGACGAACAAAGCCAATCACTTCTTGTTTTAATGTTTCATCGGTAATCAAGGGAAGGGTTTTATTAAACACGCGGCAAAACCAAAACTCACCAGCCGGCAAGAGCATATTAATGCCATTTGCTACATGTGAGCATAGCGGATCATTCGGCATCCAGCAGACAGACGACTCGGCAAAATCAAAATGTACTTTTCTTGCTTTAAGCTGATGATTCCCTGTGATCATATACGTCACCCTATTCATAATTGTTCATTTAATGCGAATGGACAATTTTTAGCATTAAGTAAAATTGATCACCATGTGAGTAAAGGACAAAAACATCTAACAAAAGGCTTATAGAGATAAAAAACGGCCTAAGTCAGAGATTTCATAAATAAAAAAAGGCTCCTTATGAAAAGGAGCCTTCAGTTCGGGGAGTTAGGCTGTAAAGTTTTTAAGCCTATTCATTTTTATAAGCTGAAACGATTTATTATAAAGTTCAGGTTAAGTCACGTATCGTGCTTAAAAGTCTAGATCGCTTGCCACTGATCTTTAACTTCTTCTGAATTTTTATTCAGAATGACTTGGTTTTCTTTCACTTCCCCAATCCATCCAGTAGGAATAAGGTGATGTTGACCGCTTTCGTCTCGAGTCAGCTTTAATTGGTTTTCACCATCTAGATGGTCGACTGTTCCTACTTTAGTACCACAAGAAGCAATAACGTCTGCGTGTTTTTTAATATCATTAATATTTAAAGTACTCATTTTAGACCTCTTCTTTAGAAATAGAAAAACGGTAAGACTTAAATTACTTTAAATAATTGGATAAATCAGGGGTTTTTAATAAACCTTACAGGATGGGTTTATAAGTTCACTTAATAAATATATTTGAGTAACAATGAAATAATTAGATATAAAACCAATAATATTTATCTTTTTATTACAATTTACATGTTTATTTAAACAGAAGTATTTAGATAAGGTTAAACCAAGTCTTATAAATAATTATTTGCAATGAATATTAAAATACCTATAAATGTGACGATATTAAGTATCTTGAGTGAATTTGAATCTGCCTTAGCTGAAGATAAAAGTAAGCTTCGTATAGATTTACTCTCTCAATTGGTAAGTTTAGCCAAAAATTTACCTCATCCTGCTTCGGGTCAGACCTATCAACGCTGGCAGCTTTTTGCTCAGATTGCTGGAGTTGATTTAAGTTTGGCGAAGCTTTTTGAGTCGCATTGCGATGCTGTAAGCATTTTATATGAGTTGGGTTATCAGCAAGAAATAGATGACCAACTTTGGGCTGTTTGGGCAGCAGACGGTGGACCAGCTCCGTTGCAAGTGAAAGATAACCTGTGTCAGGGCATAAAGCCTTGGTGTTCTGGTGCAGAGCTTATTCAAAAAGTTTTAATGAGTTTTAAAAATCAGCAAGGGCAGGCTCAGCTTTGTATTGTCGACTTAAGTGATTCTTCCATTAGCACGGACTTAAGCCACTGGCATGCAGTCGGGATGGATGCGACACAGACTGCAAGAGTAAGTTTTGAAAATACACCTGTTAAATTGATTGGTCACCCAAATAGTTATTTAAAACGCTCAGGTTTTTGGCATGGTGCAGCAGGTGTTGCCGCTTGTTGGTATGGTGCCGCCGTTGGTTTAGCTGGTTTCTTACAAGAAAGTTGCCAGGTCAGTCCAAATCCTTTTAAAAAATTGTATTTAGGCGAGGTCGCGCATCAATTAGAAATCACTAAGCAATATTTTAAATATGTTGCTGAACTGATTGACAGCAAACCCATGCTAAATCATGAGCGGGAAATACGAATATTACGTGCTCAAACAGAACAATGCTGTCTGAGTGTGGTTGAGCGAGTAGGGAAAGCGTTAGGTGCTCGTCCTTTTTGTGAGGATGCTACTTTTGCACAGCTCATGGCTGATTTGCCTGTGTTTATCAGACAAAGTCATGCTGCTTTTGATTACCAACAAATTACAGAACTTTGTTTATCGGACCAAAGTCTATGGGAACTTTAAAACATCCTTTGGTCGAAGACCGCATTATTTTTGGTGAGGGTACGTCCAAAGAGCAATGGTTAAATGCATTTCAACAACAACCTTTAGCGCCTTTAAATCTTGAGTTATTCTGCTCTAAAAGAGTGGTGATTGTCGCTCCACATCCTGATGATGAAGTACTTGGTTGCGGTGGTTTAATGCAGCAACTTATTGCGCTGAATTGTAAGATCCTCATTTTAGCGGTAAGTAACGGCACCCAAAGTCATCCTAACTCTACAAAATATCCTCCAGATCAGCTCAATATTCTTCGTCCGCAAGAAAGCTTGGCAGCCTTAAAGTATTTAGGGGTAGAAGAGTCAACTGAGCATGTAGAGCTTAATTTGTTAGATGGACAGATTCATTTGCAAACTGATCAACTGTGGCAGAGTTTAGAGCAGATCGTTCAAGCCGATGACATTCTAATTTGTAGCTATGCCTTTGATGGCCACCCAGACCATGAAGCAGTAGGCAAAACCGTACAAGCTTATGCAATTGCTAAGCAACTTCTATGTTTACACGTATTAATTTGGGCTTGGCATTGGGCAAAGCCTTTAGACTCACGAATTGATTGGTACCGAGCAAAAGCTTACCGCTTAACCGAAGAACAGCTAACTAAAAAACATCAAGCAATTTTGCAGTTTAAAACCCAACTTGAAGCAGATGAAACCACGGGTAATGCTGCGGTTCTTTCTTCAAGTGCAATTAAACGTCTTTTAATGCCTTATGAGGTTTATTTGAGTGATTCATTCTCGCATGTACTTTGAAGATTTATATCGTCATAACAGTGATCCGTGGGGCTATGATTCTCATTGGTATGAAGCTCGTAAAAGACAAATTTGTCTCGCGCTGCTGACAAGACCTCGTTATTCAAAAGTGTTAGAAGTGGGCTGTTCAAATGGACATTTAAGTTTTCATTTGGCACAAAGAGCTGAGCAACTGCTGTGTATAGATGTCTCTGAGTGTGCTGTTCGTTTAGCATCCAAGCGCTTAAAAGAATTTGAGCATGTGGTCGTTGAAAATAGAAAAATACCTGAAGACTATTCAATTCAAAAATTCGATCTCATTTTAATTAGTGAGATGGCCTATTACTTATCTGCTGATGAGTTGCTGCAGTTTATTGAAAAGTTAAAACATAGTTTAAATGACGACGGCGAGATTCTTTGTTGTCATTGGCGTCATGAAATTCAAGATTTTGAATTAAATGCAAAACAAGTCCATCAAGGCTTTCAGCAACATTTTCCATTTCATCACTATCTCAGCTTAAACGATCCAGATTTTATGATTGATCTATGGACGGCGAACACTTCCTCTTTAGCACAGCAGGAAAAACTAAGATGAAAATAGGTATCGTCATTCCAGCGCATAACGAAGAGCACTATCTATCTGCTTGTTTGCACTCTATTCAGGTCGCTATCGATAACATTAGCGGTTATGACGTAGAAGTGATTGTTGTACTCGATAACTGTACAGATCAGTCGCGGTTGATTGTACAAAGCCATCAGATCAATTGGATTGAATGCAACTACGCATGTGTTGGGCAAGCACGAGATTTAGGAATTCGCCATTTAATTGGGCGTGGCGTGACATGGATTGCATGTACGGATGCAGATACGGTGGTCAGTCCTGATTGGCTGCGCTATCAAATCCAGCACCAACCCACAGATGCAATTTGCGGCACTGTAACGCTAGATGATTTTAGTCATCTCTCTATAACGAAACAGCAAAAATATTTAGCGCATTATAAAGATCAGATGGATCATGCGCATATTCACGGGGCAAATTTAAGTTTTAGTGCAGAGGTTTATCTTTTGGTTGGCGGCTTTGAGCCTATTTCATGCCATGAAGATGTATCTTTAATCAAAAAATTGATCAAGCATTGTTGCAATATTACTTGGAGTAATCTGGTGCGAGTGACAACAAGTAGTCGCTTAAACGGGCGTGCACCTCAGGGTTTATCGTACTTTTTAAATAATCTCTAATGTCTTAAACCATTACCTCGCCCAATATTGAAATATTCTTTAAATTCTTAGGGTCATATTTAATTTTGATGATGCTTCCGACTTTATATTGATCATGATTTCGTTTAGCAATAAGCACCTTTAGGTTTTCAGTCATGATTTGGCCTTGCTCCGTTTGAAATTTCAATTTTATATAACATAACGGGCGATATTGCACCTTAGCTAATGAGTCCTGAAAATATACGACCTCGGCAGAAGTAAGGATTCCTCGTTTATAAATTAAAAATTTATGAAATAGACTTTTAAGAAAAAAGGTCCAAGCAATATAGATAAAGAATAAGCTAAACCAGACCACGCCAATAAAAGTCAAAAAGTCAGAAAATTTCACTCACTAAAACCAGAATTATTCGTTTAACGTATTATTTTAAATGAGTCGATTCATTCGATCTAGTTTATGTGCGTGATCTAAAACATAAGTTGATAAGACCTGAGCGTTAAGCGTCAAAATAATGAAAAACATAGCAGGGTATATAACTTAGTTGTTGTATTTATGACTACATATGTAAACAAGTCTTATTATCAAGTGCTTTAGCCCTTAAAATTCTACAAAATAAATTTTTAAGGGGTAAATTTTTGGATTTTTTAAGTTTTTTTCGCGATATTCAGGCTCATTTAAGCCATTATCCTTGGCTAGAGATGTTTGTTTCACTCACGATTTTGATTCTATTTGCCGCATTTGCAACTTTTATTGCTAAACGTATTATTGTGCGGGGCGTTCGTCACTTAGTGACCAAGCTAAAATCACCCAATCAATCTATTTTTGCTCAGCATAGCATCATAAAGAAATTTGCTAACATTGTTCCTGCTATTGTGATTATGAACGGTATTGCAACTGTTCCACATTTAACTCCAAAGTTTATTTCTTTTGTAGAAATGGGTGCGCAAGCATTTATCTTTCTTACACTCGCGCTTACGGTCAGCGAGCTTTTAAATATCTTCAATCTTATTTATCAGCGTAATCCGAAGTCTAGAAATAAGCCGATTAAAGGTTACTTACAACTGGTTAAGTTAATCTTATTTGTTGTGTGTGGCCTGATGATTTTGGGAACATTCCTTAAAAAGGATGTGTTCACTTTGCTTGCAGGTTTCGGTGCAATGGCAGCGGTATTAATGCTGGTTTTCCAAAACACGATTTTGTCTTTAGTGGCGAGTGTACAAATTGCCTCTTATGACATGGTGCGGATTGGAGACTGGATTGAAATGCCGTCGCTTAATGCCGATGGTGATGTAATTGATATTTCGCTGCATACGGTCACTGTGCAAAATTTTGATAAAACCTACACGACTATTCCGACCAATAAGTTGGTTACCGATACGTTTAAAAACTGGCGAGGCATGAGCAATTCGGGCTGTCGTCGAATGAAGCGTTCACTCTTTCTCGATCAAAGCAGTGTTCATTTCATGAGTGATGAAGAGCAACAGAAGCTCAAAGAATTTCTGTTATTAGATCAATATCTTGATGCAAAAAATTCTGAAATTGAAGATTTTAATAAGCAGTTAAGCAATCAATCTCGTTATAACAAGCGCCGTTTAACCAATATTGGGACGTTTAGAGCCTATGTTGAATTTTACTTGCGCCAGCACAAGGGAATTGCCCAAAATCAAACCATTATGGTTCGCCAATTACAGCCAACTAGCCAAGGTTTGCCTTTAGAAATTTATGCATTTACCAATACGATTGCATGGGTTTCTTATGAAGCAATTCAGTCAGATATTTTTGATCACCTCATTGCGATTCTTCCTGAATTTGGTTTACGTGTTTACCAAGCACCTTCGGGTCATGATTTGCAAAGATTAACCGCAGAGATTAATCCAAGTTAAGTTTTAAACTGTTAATAACAGGTTCTCAACTATTTTTTAAAAAGCTTCCAGATGGGGGCTTTTTTTAATATTTCATCTCTAGTGACCTGTGAGAAAAATATATAAATCTGCTAGCGAGTTGAATCGTTCCGTTTAAGACTTAAAAGTTAAGGGGAGTGAAAATTGAATTCGAACTCTTCACTGTAGGTTATCCAGCAAACCAAATATTCTGATGATCACACATTGGACTCAAATGTTTAATACGTAGATTGTCTCGCTCAAAATCGCCACTTCCACCAGCAATATCTAATTCGTTGCCTATGGCGATATGTCTGCCTTTATAGCTTAAAGCTTCTTTTTCAGAATCCCACTGAGCAGAGTGTTCAGGAAATATAATCAGGATATAGTTTACATAAAGGCATTCTTGTTTTAGCTGCAATATTCCTGTTAAGCGCGCTGAAGCAGAAACACCATTAGATTGATAAACAGGGAGTTTCACCGCACTAGTATTTTCGTTCGCTTCTTGCTGCCCACATCCTGTAAGGAGTACCAATACAACTGCGCAAATTAATTTATTATTAATACCCAATTTTGTTCCTATAGGGATTTCCATATAATTTTGATAGTAATCGACTGATGTTGCATATCAATCTTTAGATTGTTAGAGAAGATTTCATCTCATTAGGTTTTGAAGTGAATTATTTAAAACTAAAAAACTTATTCATTTACATGAATAATTCTTAAATATTATATTTTATTTATTTGTATATTGTTAACTTTTTCATCTGAATTTTGGGACAAGATATGTCGTGTAATTTTCTTTGGAAAAAGATATTTGTAATTTATTTTTAACCTTAATTTTATCTTAAGGCATAAATATTTAGATAGGAGCTAATGAATATGTATGTTGGGAGAACATACAATGATGAGTCATGAGAATTTATCTAAAACCTTGAGTAAGGTTCCAGAAGTCACATTATTATTCTGGATTATTAAAATTGCAGCTACAACGCTAGGTGAAACTGCTGGAGATGCACTGTCTATGTCCCTAAATTTGGGATATGTGATCAGCACTGCAATTTTTGCTGTGATCTTTGCAGTATTTGTCGGACTACAAATTAAAGCTAAAAACTATAATTCATTTTTCTACTGGGCGACGATCATCGCCACTACCACGTTAGGTACGACAATTGCCGATTTCGTTGATCGAACCTTAGGTGTGGGCTATGCAGGAGGAAGCTTAATATTACTTATTTTATTAGGCGTATCACTGTTTGTTTGGTATTTAAGCTGCGGCACAATTTCAGTAAAAAGTGTTCAATCTGCAAAAAGTGAAGCTTTCTATTGGTTAACCATCATGTTTTCTCAAACATTAGGGACAGCTTTAGGAGATTGGACTGCTGATACTCAAGGCTTAGGATATACTAGTGCCGCTTTAATTTTTGGTACTTTATTATTGGTGTTAGCAATCTGCTATTTTTATACCAAAATCTCAAGAACCTTATTATTTTGGTTGGCCTTCGTTCTGACCAGACCTTTAGGTGCAGTATTGGGAGATTTTCTTGATAAACCTATCGCACATGGCGGATTAGAGTTAAGCAGATTTAGTGCATCTTTTGTTTTATTAGCTTTTATTGTTGTCTGTTTAGTGGTCTTTAAACCTAAAGCAGCTCAGTCGTCTCATTAAATTAACGGCTCATTAAAAACCACATGATTCTCTTGAGTGATGTGGTTTTTTTATTTAAAGAGTAGGCGTTTTTAAGAGACTTTACGTGTTATCCACCAAAATAATAATGCCAAAAGGCTAACACCTGCACCGAGTGCACACACGCCAAACCACCCCGCATAGGCGTAAGTGGCGGTTGTACTGATTGCACCTATTCCACTACCGATTGCATAAAAGAGCATGTATAGACCAACAAGCCGGCTATGCGCTTCTGGACGAGTGCGAAAAATCATACTCTGGTTGGTCACATGTAAGGCTTGTCCGCCCAAGTCTAGTAATACGATGCCAATCACGAGTGCCCACAGTGAGTAAGCCATGAGTGAGAGTGGACCCCAAGCAAGCAGTAATATTACAAGTGCTGCTAAGCTTGTGCGCTGAGCATATCCGCGATCGGCCCAATAACCCGCACGTGCGGCAGCCAGGGCACCCACGACTCCAACAAGACCAAAAGACCCAATAATAGTATGCGAAAAACTATAAGGCGGCTCACTCAACGGTAGTACCAATGCACTCCAAAAAATATTGAATGCAGCGAACATGAGTAAAGCTAAAACACCGCGCACCTGTAGCACTTTTTCTTGGTGCAGCAAGTTTAACATCGATGCTAAAAGTTGCGGGTAGCGCATAGTAATGGGTTGAATTTCTAAATGAGGCAAACGTTTCCAAAGTGGCAATGCAATCATGAGCATGATGATGGCTGCACAAAAGTAGACGCCACGCCATCCCGCTAAATCGCTAATTCCCCCTGAAAATACACGGGCAAGCAGTAAACCAATGAATACACCACTTTGTGCAGTGCCAACCACATGTCCTTGCTCATGTGGGAGAGCAGCACTCGCAGCATAAGCGATAAGCCCTTGAGTCATGGCTGTGCCGAGGAAACCCACTGCAAGCATGCCTGCTAAAAGAACAATTGTAGAATGAGCAAAGGCAACCACGAGTAATGCCGAGATCAAAGTTAATAACTGAATAGCCATTAAGCGACGCCGATTTACAAGATCACCCAACGGCACTAAAAACACGAGGGCAAGGGCACAACCTATTTGAGTGGCTGTCACTACACCACCAATGGCAGCATGACTAACGTTAAAGTCCTTAGCTAATATGTCGAGCAAAGGCTGCGCATAATAGACATTTGCTACGCTTGCACCACTTGCAATAGCAAACAGCAAAATTACACCACGAGGCATGTTTGAAAGCGGTTTATCGCTTTCTGTTTGTGAATTTGAAGATGCAAGAGAAGCTTTCATGGTCTAAATCCATTTAATCTGGTTTTAAAATGCAACTAGTTGAATATTAAGTCTACTAGTTTTAAAATGCAACTAGATAACTTATTACTGATTATTGGTAAGGAAACTCGATGACGAACTCTACATTGTTAAAAGATGAACCTTGTCCTGTTGCACGTTGCGTCAATCTGATAGGGGACCGATGGTCACTGCTCATTGTGCGTGATGCTTTTGATGGAATGCGCCGTTTTGGAGATTTTCAGCGGAGCTTAGGTGTTGCGCGAAATATTCTTTCTGATCGACTAAAAAAATTAGTGGATGCAGGTGTTCTTGAAATGCAAGATGCTTCGGATGGCACGGCTTATCAAGAATATGTATTGACCGCTAAAGGGGAGAGTTTGTTTCCAGTTGTTGTGGCTTTACGACAATGGGGTGAGCAAAACCTATTTGAAAGTGGCGAGCGACACTCTCTGTTAATTGATAAAACTACAGGTCAGCAAATTCCATTTATGGCGCCAGTCGCGGCAGATGGTACAGTGCTGAGAGCTTTTAATACTCAAGTGCAAAAGGTGAAATAAAAGAAGAGAAAACAAAAATAACCTTTTTTAACTTAAATTTGGGCAGATTAGTTGGTACCCTTGCGCGTCAAATTAAGGTGAGATTATGAGATTTATATTCCTCTTTATAAGCGCGATTTCAATTCAATGTTATGCAGCATCGGAAGCCATGGAACTTCATTACTGTGAAACTGTGAAGAAAGCAGCGAGTGGGGTGATGGATGCAAGACAACATGAAGTGCCAGCTAAAGAGTTACACGACATCGCCGATCATCTTGAAGAGCAACAAGCCAAACAACTTTATCAAGAGCTTATCAAATCTGCATATTCTTCAAAGCTGTTTGAAGACCCTCTCATTAAGTCAAAAGCTGTCGAAAATTTTCAAACTACATGGCATGAACAATGTTTGGCAAAAGAATTGGCTAAAAATATTTGAGGGTGTTAGTTGGAAATAGCTAGCTGGGTTTTGGAAAATAGGATTTTGATTCTTACTTATCTTGTAGTTATACAAAGCACCCAGAAGCTCGAAAGTCAGGGTGCTTTATTATCTACAAAATAAGTATTATTAAAAAGTTAATTTTTGATAGATATAATCACTTTATTGTAAATTTAGTGATTTTGATTCAGCAGTAAAGATGCGATTATAAATAAATGGTTTTAGCTCTTCATTTAAATGTGTAACTGAGGTGGCTAATATTATTTGACTTTTATTTTTGAAAGAATCCACAGTTTCTTTAATCACCTTTTGTAAGTTGATATTTCGTTCAGGTTCAATACCACCATCATCAATTCCATCCAATATAAGAAAGCGTGGAAATCTCATAGTTTCAATTTGATCAGCAGTTTGTAATAAAGCTAAATGAAACATTTGACGAAGGATAACCATTGAACTTTCACTAAACTTATTTTTATTATTAATAAAAATTTGATTATCTCTAAAGCTAATATTAATATGAGTAGGGTTTATAAATTCTTTTTCCCTAGGCGTATCTTGTTTTAATAAATTAGCTAAATTATTATTTAACTGTTTCATTGTTTTAATTTTTTGTTGATGACTTTCCTCTTCTAGATCTTTAATTTCTGACTCAAGTATTGAAATGTCGGAAGTTAAATCTTCAATTTTGTCTTCAAGATATTTAGTTTCTTCATACAATGGTAAAATCTTATTTATCTCTTTAATTTCATTATCTATCTGCCCAATCGAGATTGATAAATTTGAAATATTGAGTTTCTCTTGATCAGTCCAATGTTCAGTTAAGGAATTAAGTTTATGAGATAATGAGTTTATATCGCCATTAATAGTATTAATGTTGATGATAATCTCATTAATCTTTTTTTCTCTATTAATATTAATTTTTTTTGATTCATCAATTTGGATGAGTAACTCATTTTTCATTCTCAAGAGAGGACTTGTATCTGTTTCATCTTCATTTTCACTAACACATTTACATAAATTACATGAAGTTGTTGGTGAATGTTCCAATTTGGACAAACATGAAGGACAGAATTCAAAATTAACTTTTGAAACATTTTGTATAAACTCGGACTCATCTAATCTATCCAGTCTGTCTATTAACTCATTGATAAAAAACTGTGAGTCTAACGCACTTATAGATAATTGATTTTTCTCATTTTCAAGCTGTCTTTTTTTTGTTACTAAAGTATTTAAATCTTTATTTATTTTCTCGATAGTTTTTAAATTTTCATTTTCAATTTTTTTAGGAGTTTTTCTCTTGTTGACTAATTCCTCTTTATATTTTAATAATTGTTCCTCTAATTTTAAAATTCTTTTCTCAGCAGCCGTTTTATTTGAAAATGTAAAAATAGACTTTTTAAAAATATTTTTTAAAAAATTCAATTCAGTAGCTGTTTTTGATTTTTCTTTAACTTTTTCTTTTAGAGTTACCTCTTTAATATAAAGATCATTGTTATAAAAACCTAATAAATATTCGCCTATTGTTTTTCTAGTAAGTGCATCATCAAAAAGTGATGTGGTAAGTATAGGAGAGTGAATAAATGGCTGAGCAGCATATATACATCGTAATATTTGATGTACTGTTAGATCTGATGAAGCTTCTAGATTTGTTTCTTTATTATCCATTAAGTTGAAAAAAATTTGAGAATAACTAATCTTTTCTGATCTATTCATCTGGAATAAATTCCATTTATATTCTTCAATTTTATTTATATCTAGCTTTTCATATGCTATAGAAATTGGTCTTCTAGATACATCTGAAATTTCTCTCTTTAATAGAATTGTAGAGCCGTTAATTTTTAATTCTAAATAACTTTCATCACAACTCAGAGCTTCTTTTTTTAATGGTACATCTTCCATACCTAAAGTATAAGCAATAAGATCTAAAATAGTTGTTTTTCCAGAGGAGTTTGAACCAGTGATAACATTTAGACCTGCTTTAAAATTACCTAAAAATACAACATTATTATCTTGTCGTATTAATAGATTCACTATTTCAATTGTTGGTTCAAGAATTTTCATATCGATATTCCAATAGCCCTGATCTTGCTTTCAAACCCTTTTCACCATTCAAATTAATATCTAGTAAAGTAAGTATAAGAATTAATGGAAGTTTTTGATCGCCATAAAATGTGAAATTTGAAAGTTGTACTTTTAAATCAGAATTAAATTTTTTATTGGTTCTCTTAATGTAACCCTTTTTAAAAAAATCAATATCAATAAATCCTTGAGAGATAATATTCATTAAGGCTCTCTTTTGAAGTATATTTATTTTTTTAAAAGTTTCATTACTATTAATTGGATTTCTATACTCTTTCTTTATATCTTTAAAAAAACTTTTTATTTCTATATGGTCTACTGGGAATTTAAAGTCTTTAATGCAAGCAGGGTATACTAGGTAAAAATCAATAATTTGAAATTTTTCAATCTCTATAGTTTTTGTTTCATCAAGAATATTTAATATATATAGCATTCTAAAGACGCAATGTGATACGTCAAATGCAGGACTATAAATTAACATTTTAAATTGTCCATTTAATATGGCAGTTACCAGCTAAGTAATACATTAAACCATACATTCTTTCACTAGTTATAGACTTACCTGTACCATCTATAATACTTAATGCATTGCCAATAACCATACTGTCAATTATGGCATCAATCACATCTCTTGGCTTTCCTGTTTTGATCGCTGGAATAACATAAGCCTTATGCTTTGTTGCGATAGTAGAAAGGATATGTACTAAAATATACTGACCTGAACTAGATGCCTCATACATAGTAATAAATTTATTAGTTGCTTCCTTTAATTCTAAAGCATCTTCAGTAAGTTCTTCTCTATCAGCCTCTTTTAACTTTTCCTCCAATGTTATCATTGCTGATTTTGGGGTTAAATAACGGAAAAGGCTATTTTTTGTCTCTTGATAAGTTTCATCATCAAGAAAATTATCTGAATTCTCAAGTATCCGCTGATACATTTGTGCAATTGTTCTTGTCGTGCTGCTTGGTGAAAGATTTAAGTTGTTAACTGTACTTTTATCATCACCAGCAATAAGCTTAACATGTTCTGCGGTTATTTGATTTTCGTTTTGATTGACGGAAGAATACATAATTTACTTTGTACTATTATCATCGCCACCTGTAAATTTCACAGGACCTTTACTTTTAACTTTATTATTGCTCTGGTTTACAGTATTCCTATTTCTATTAAATATCGTTTTTTGAGCTGTAATAGTTACTGTAATACCAGATAATAATCCTGCAATAAAAGTTAAAATTGCATTCAAATGTTCATTAATAAAATCCATAGATTTACCCCTAAGTTAAATTAAACATCTCTATATAGCCCCACTAGTTTTCATCCTTCACGGAATCCGATGATTTTCTCATGCTATTTGGGGTTTAACGGTTCTAAATACATGCCATTGCTTTCAATAATTTATTTCTTGAAAGTTCTTTCTGTTTTCCAGTTTTGTGCAACGATAACCAAATTATCTGTTTTTTAAATCCCTTATTTGAAAGTCAGAATTTGTGTATATTTTAACACCTTGTCTAAAATCTGAAAATATCTATTCTTAAACAATACTTAAATTATAACTATTTTTGTTAAATTTAAAGCTTGGTTATAATTATTTTTTAATTTTATTACAGTTGGAACAAATTCTGCTGTAGTCCAATATTTTTATCTATTAATGAATTCTATAAGACTCATATCATACTGAGATTGATAGATGAAATTTTGCCAAGCAAAGAGGGTGGCGTACCGACACGCATATGAAGCTCTTTTAATACGAATTTTAACTAGTCAAAGCTAACCACGAGACAATAAAAAAACCACCTAATTCTTTCGAATTAAGTGGTTTTTAAATTTTGGAGCGGGAAACGAGACTCGAACTCGCGACCCCAACCTTGGCAAGGTTATGCTCTACCAACTGAGCTATTCCCGCAATGTGAGCACATTATAGAGTGTTTCACTAAAGTGTCAACACTCTTGTGATTTAATTGAACATTTAATCAGCACGACGCCAAACTGTACCTTGGCGAGTGTCTTCTAATACAACACCTTGGTCGAGTAAAGACTGACGAATACCGTCTGCTTTAGCAAAGTCTTTTGCTTTTTTCGCATCAACACGTTGTTGAATAAAATCTTCAATTTCAGCATCAGACAAAGCAAGCGCTTCTTGTCCAATATCTGATTTTAAGAAATCATCTACATTGTGTTGTACCAAACCTAAAATGTTGGTGAGGTGACGTAACGTTGAATAAAGCACAGTTGCTTGGTCAGCTTGCTCTTCTTTTACAGCACGGTTCAATTCTTTGTTAAGTTCAAACAATACCGCCATAGCTTCGGCAGTGTTGAAGTCATCACACATTGCATTGTTAAAGCGTTCAATAAAGCTTTGATCAAGCGTTTCAGTTGTCGTTTGACCGTACACTTGTTGATAGGCTTTAAATGAATGATAGAAGCGAGTTAAAGAAGTTTTTGCTTCTTTCAATGCCACATCAGAGAAGTTCACAGGACTACGATAATGTGAAGACACAATAAAGTAGCGAATCACTTCAGGGTGGAATTTTTCCATCACATCACGAATAGTAAAGAAGTTGCCTAAAGACTTAGACATCTTTTCACCATCAACATTAATGAAGCCAACATGCATCCAGTAGTTCACATATTGTTCACCAGTTGATGCTTCACTTTGCGCAATTTCATTTTCATGGTGAGGGAACATTAAATCTGAACCACCGCCATGAATATCAAAGTGGTTACCTAGGCAGCAAGTCGACATTGCAGAACATTCAATGTGCCAACCCGGACGGCCATTGCCCCAAGGTGACGCCCATGATGGTTCATTTTCTTTGGCATGTTTCCAAAGTACAAAGTCAAACGGATGTTTCTTTTCAACTTCTACGTCGACACGCTCACTCGCACCAGCTTGCATATCATCAAGCTTACGACCAGAGAGGCGACCATATTTTTCAAATTTGGTGACTTCAAAATAAACATCGCCGTTTGAAGCAGGGTAAGCAGAGCCTTTATTCACCAGATTGCCAATCATATTTTGCATCTGATCAATATATTCAGTTGCTTTAGGTGCTTCATCGGGTGCAGCACAGCCTAAATTGGCTGCATCTTCGTTCATTGCATCAATGAAACGAGTAGTAAGCTGCTGAATGGTTTCACCATTTTCATTCGCGCGTTTAATAATTTTGTCGTCAATGTCGGTAATGTTGCGAATATAGCGAACATTCCAGCCTTGGCTACGTAAGAAACGAATAATGTAGTCAAATGCAACCATAACTCGAGCATGCCCGATATGACAGTAATCGTAAACGGTCATACCGCAGACGTACATATCGATGTGACCTTCTTTGCGAGGTACAAATTCAACTTTTTTTCGTTGCTCAGAGTTATATAAAACAAACGGTTGCATAAGGGTTTTCAAACACTCTAAAAAAATCGTTATCCATCATAACGTATACACCATATTTCATAAAGTTATCAGTAAAAAAGATGCTGAGATAAGTATCGTTATTTGAAAAATGATTCGTTATAGGTGAACATGCTGAAAGTTTTTAATGAATAAGAAAATTTATATGAATCATGTAAGTAACCCTTTTAAAAAAGCTGGTATTGCGCTCCTTACAATAGGTGTTCTAGATATTATTTTTATGATCTACTCGATAATAAGTAAGATTAGTTACTCATCATCATTTAATATATTTGCTGTAATTGTGGGAGTTCTCCTTCTAAAAGGTAGTATAAAGACTGCACGATTAACAAGATGGTTCAGTTTATTCTTCTCTATTATATTGGTGGGAGGAGCTATTGGGATGATATTGATCATGCCTTTCGATTTATTAAAAATACAAATTAAACTCAATATATTATCTGCGCTAATTACATTTTTTATTGTAGTGATATTTTTCTCTTTACTTATATGGATCTATCGTCAACTTTCGACTCCAGAAGTGCTGGAATTATTTACTGAAGCAGGGTATGCAACTACAAAGAGTTCAGCTTATTTCTTTGGTTCTGTTTTTTTGATATTTATGCTGGGAATGCTTACTATTGTAGGCAAAGAGTCAGAACAGAAGGCTAAAGAATTAGCTCGGCAACAACTTGGTTCCAATTTTCAATATTACGTTTCGAGCATGTCTTTGTCAGGGAAATCGGGTCAGGCAAATGTTATTGCGTATACAGATAAAGAAATTCGGCATATTCAGATAGATTGGTAATAAATATGGGGGAAAAAAGATTCTTTGGTAAGTGTTCTTTAAATAAGTTGAAATAAGAACCAGTTTTTTCTCCATGTTTAATTAAATCCTATACATTTAAAAACGTGTAGATGATTGAGTTATGTTAGAATGCCCCCAAATCTTTTGATTAAAATCACCGATCTTCACAAGAGATCAGATCAATTATTTTGAGTCAAACTCGTATGCCCAACCCTACAGATTTTCAAAGCAGCGCATTAGCAACCTTGCGTATTGAGCAGCAAGCCATAGACGTCTTAGCAACACAAATTAATGACAGTTTTAATCAGGCTTGTGAAATATTGTTACAGTGTAAAGGCCGTGTTGTGATTACTGGCATGGGGAAGTCAGGGCATATTGGTCGTAAAATGGCTGCGACTTTTGCCTCAACTGGTACACCATCTTTCTTTATGCATCCGGGCGAAGCTGGGCATGGCGATTTGGGTATGCTGGTTCGCGGTGACGTTTTAATTGCGATTTCCAATTCTGGAAAAAGTGATGAAATCATGATGTTGATGCCACTCATCAAACATCTTGGTGTACCTCTTATTACCATTAGCCGTACTGATAAAGGCCCAATGCCTCAAAATGCCGACATCGCTTTAACGTTAGGCGAGTCTGATGAAGCGTGCCCACTAGGTTTGGCTCCGACATCGAGCACAACAGCGACCTTAGTATTGGGTGATGCGCTGGCTGTTGCTTTACTTGAAGCGCGTGGTTTTACTGCAGATGATTTTGCTCGTTCGCATCCTGCTGGAGCTTTGGGTAAGCGTTTACTTTTACATGTAAAACACCTTATGCATACAGGCGATGAATTGCCAAAAGTTTCACCAGATACGCCAATGAACCAAGTGCTTTACGAAATTTCTAATAAACGTTTAGGCTTGACGACCATTGTTGATGAACAAGAACATTTGCTTGGCATTTTCACCGATGGTGACTTGCGTCGTTTAATTGATAAACAGCAAGGTTTCGATGTGAATTTACCTGTTTCTGAAGTTATGACAAAAAAACCGTCAACTATTTCTCAAGAAGCACGTGCGGTAGAAGCTCTACAACAGCTTAACCTGAAAAAAATTAGTCAATTTGTTGTGGTAGATGACCAAAATAAAGTGATTGGTGTAATTAGTATGCATGACCTTATTCAGGCAGGGGTAAATTAATCAATGGCATCTTATGCATTGTTAGAACAAGCACGTCACTTACAGGCATTGGTTCTGGATGTGGATGGTATTTTGAGTGATGGCTTTGTAACTTTAACCAATAGTGGCGATGAGATTAAATCATTCGATATTCGTGATGGTTTAGGCATGAAACTTGTGCAGCAAGCAGGCATGAAAGTCATCATTATTACAGGTCGAAAAAGTAATATCGTTGAAAAACGTATGTCTGATTTAGGCGTAGATCTCGTTTTTCAAGGCCGTGAAGACAAAGGTTCTGCGCTACGCGAAGCTTGTGCACAGTTTAATATTCTGCCTTCCGATTGCTTGTATATGGGCGATGACTGGCCTGATTTATCTGCTTTTGCAATAGCAGGAATGAGTGTGACTGTGCCAAATGGTCATGAAGAAGTGCGTCGCCGTGCGCATTTAGTTACCCAGTCAATGGGCGGGCGTGGTGCTGTACGTGAAGTCTGTGATATGTTACTGATCGCAAAAGGCATTTACCAAGAACTTCTTGAAAAATATCTTGCAGTACCGCATTAATAATAAGATTACTTAAAAAGGTAGGCTATTCCTGCTCATGGATACCAGAGTTTTATCTATTGTTGCTGTAGTTATTGCTGCTATAAGTGGTGGTTATTACTACTATAGTGGCAAAGCAAAAAAACTAGACATTGGTTCGGCGAAGAATATGACATATTCGGCGCAGGGCGTCCATTTGACTCAAACTGATGATCAAGGCAATTTGTATATTCGTGCTGAAGTTCGTCAGCTTGAACAGGATATGCAACAAAAAACATCAAAGTTGGACCAACTTAATGCCTCTATGTATAAAGATGGCAAAGTTGATGCGACGTTCTTTGCAAAACAGGCAAATGGCTATGATGATAACCGTAAAGTTATATTATCGGGTGATGTGGTAGCAACTAAACTTGCTCCACAAGGGAAAATTGAATTCCAGACCGATGAGTTAACTGGATATCCAAAAACCAGAGAAATTGAAACGAATCATCAAGTGCTTGTTCAATCTCCACAGGGCAATTTTGTCAGCAAAGGATTAAAAGCCAATTTGAATAACGGTCAGTACGAATTTTTTAATATTCGAGGAAAGTATGCACCAAAGTCTTAATTTAAAACGTTCTTCAGCTTTCCTAAAACAAGCTGCGGTCATTACATTCGTTGCTTTATCATCAGCTTCGACTTTTGCATTGCCGTCTGACCGTAGTCAACAAATTTCACTCGTGGCAGACCGTGCAACATATAACGAAAAAACTGGTTTGACGACTTACACTGGCAATGTCGTGATTGAGCAAGGCACGATGAAGCTTCAAGCCGATTCAATTGTTGCTACGCTAAACTCTAAGCGTGAAATCCAAACCATTACGGCTAAGGGTAGACCGGCTAAGTTTCAGCAACAAGTAAGTGCTGATAAGGGCGTGGCACGTGGTGAAGGCCAGAACATTGTTTATAATGCAGATTCAGGCATTATTACATTGAATGGTGGTGCATATTTATATCAAGATGGTTCTAGTATTCGTGGTAACTCTTTGAAATATAGTATGAACAAAGGTGATGTTGAAGCTCAAGGCTCATCGTCAAATCGTGTGCAAATTATTATTCCACCATCAAGTTCAAAAACCTTTCCAGGAGCGCGTGACTAATGCAGCAAGCTCTTCAACAACCCCAAACTTTGTGTATTAAGCACTTAGGAAAAAACTATAGTAAGCGTTGGGTCGTCAAAGACGTATCTTTTAGTATGCAAAGTGGACAGATTGTTGGTTTGCTTGGCCCTAACGGTGCTGGAAAAACAACAAGCTTCTATATGGTTGTAGGGCTAGTGCGTATGGACAAAGGTGAAATTCACCTTGATGATCTTGATATGTCCGATTTGGCAATGCATGAACGGGCACGTAAGGGTATTGGATATCTTCCGCAAGAGGCTTCTATTTTTAGAAAGCTGACGATTGCTGAAAATATTATGTCCATTTTAGAAACACGTAAGGACTTGAATAAGCAACAACGCCAGCAACGTCTGACTGAATTATTAAATGACTTTAAAATTAGTCATATTAAAGATTCATTGGGAATGAGTGTGTCTGGTGGTGAACGCCGCCGTGCTGAAATTGCACGTGCATTGGCTGCTGACCCTAAATTTATGTTACTGGATGAACCATTTGCCGGCGTTGACCCAATCTCGGTTGGAGATATTAAAGATATTATCCAGACTCTGAAAGATCGTGGTATCGGTGTACTCATTACTGACCATAACGTACGTGAAACTCTCGCAATCTGTGAACGTGCATATATTGTGAGTGAAGGAGCCGTAATTGCAGAAGGCACACCACAAGAAATTCTGGATAACGAGCAAGTTCGTAAAGTCTACTTAGGTGACGATTTTACAGTTTAAATATCAAAGTTAATCTATTTGTCTAAAAAGAGGTCAATGCCTCTTTTTAGTTTTTTTATATTTAGTTTTTAAAAACAATGATTTAGATTGCTCAATTAATAGAACTATAATGTGTGAATTATTCCTGCAATTATGCTTCTTTATGCAAAAAAATATGTAGAATGTAAAAGCTTTTAAACGATAACAAACAAGATCAACAAGACAAGCATGATTGGATATAACCAGAGAAGAGTAACAAGGACATGTAAAAAGCCGGCTTTCCTGAAAGGGTTGATGCTTTTAACTTCATTGCATGTACCTATGGTGATATATGCTGCTAAACCAAGTGAGCAATATCACACCTTAAAAGACAACTTATCACTACTTTTTGCCCCAAAAAGTAGTGATGAATTTAAAGTTGCCAAGATGCAAGAGCTGAGTAATTTTAAGTTAGATCAATCTAGAGTTAAGGAGTTTCCGACTGTTCAACTCAATGATAGATCGGCTGGATCTTATTCAAATTTGCCATCAAGGCAAATGACTTTACAGGAAGCGGTGAAAATCGCAATCCAGCGCAACCCTGATATTTCTCAAGCCATTTCTACTTTAGCTGGCCAAAACGCAGGTATTGATTATGCCAAAGCTGGTTATTATCCACAGCTTTCAGGCGGTATCACTACAGGTGACTTGAGTAGTGGTGAGCGTGGTCGGCAGTTGTTGACCTTAAATGCGACTCAGATGCTCTATGATTTTGGTAAAGTTAAATCAGGTGTAGATGTCGAGCAAGCCAAGGTTCAGGTTGAACAGGCCAATGTGCTTGTCAGCATTGATGATATTGCACTTGATGTTGCGCAGTCGATTGTTAACATTCAGCGCTATCTTCAATTAAATAAAATTGCCGAACAGCAAATTGCGGGTATTCAGCGAATTCAGGAAATTGCTAATTTACGTGCAAATGCTGGTATTAGCAGTCAGGCTGACCCGATTCAAGCTCAGTCTTATTTACAAGCTGCTCAGTCTGGTTTGATTGCACAGCAATCATTATTACGTCAGTACCAACAACATTTAAGAACATTACTGGGTGCCGATGTCTCGCGAACAGGTTGGATTATTTCAGATGATTTGGTGAAACAGTCTGATTTATATGGCGAACCTGAGTTTAATACCATTCCAAAAATGATTGCAGCTCAAGCCAGTGTTGAAGTGGCGAAAGCACAAAAGGAACAGACTCGTTTAACACGTTATCCAACCTTGTCGGTTAAAGGTTCCTTGAGTCAGGCCATTAATGGCAGAAACCCAAACAATGATAAAGATGACGGTCTATATAGTTCAGTCATGCTTGAAGCAAGCAGTCAGTTTTATCAAGGTGGAGCAGTTTCTTCTCAGGTAAAAATGGCAAGCTATGCAGAGGAAGCTGCAAAGTCTAAAGTCAATTCAGTTTATATGGATGTTCTCGACCAAATAAGAACGAGCCGTGAGCAAATTGAAAATAAACAACGTCAAATGTTGGTTTTAGCAAATCGCCAAGCCACTACAGTTCGTACACGTGAACTTTACCAAGAGCAGTACAAACTCGGTACACGTTCATTGGTTGATTTATTGAATGCAGAACAGGCCATTCATAGTGCCAATTCAGAACTTGAGTCGGCACGTTACGACATCTACAACAGTATTGTTCAGTACATTTCGGCAACAGGACGTTCCCGCCAAGCTTATGACTTAAATAATATTTCAATTCAGGGGTTCGAAGTACAACCATGATGACAAAAATAAACTACCAGCCCTGGTTACAGTCGGTCTTAACGATTGCTAAACATTATCGAATTGAGCCTTCAGAAGAAAGAATCCGTTTACAGCTTGACTGGAATCAGAATCAAAACCTTGATGATGTTTTACAGCTCATTACACGTCAGGTTGGACTGAATTTACGTAAAGTACCGTTTTCCTTAGACGTGCTGAACCCGTGGCGCCTACCTGTTATGGTCGAGTTTAACGACGGACAGGTCGGTGTTATTGATAAAGCAGATACACAAGGCAATGTCAGTATTCAGTTGAGTGGAGATCACGGCCTTTCCCAAAATTTAAGCTTAGATGTCTTAAAAAATACGATTAAGAATGTCTATATTCTGCGTCCTGAAAGTTCTATTCCCGATGCGCGTATTGATGAATATATCAAACCGTATGAAGCAAGCTGGTTCTGGTCAATTGTTCTAAGAGACTGGAAGCGCTACGTTGATATTATGTTTGCCTCACTCATTGCCAATATTTTGGCATTGGCGACTATTATTTTCTCAATGCAAGTCTATGACCGCGTTGTTCCATCACAGTCTGTTCCAACCTTATGGGTATTGGCAGGCGGTGTACTCATTGCAGCGCTTTTCGAATTTACCTTACGTATATCACGGGTATATTTATCCGATATTATTGGTAAACGTGCGGACTTACGTGTTTCTGACCGTGTATTTGGTCATGCCCTAAGAATCAAAAATAAAGACCGTTCAAAGTCTACAGGTAGTTTTATTTCTCAGATTCGTGAGCTCGAAGGTGTTCGTGAACTGGTGACTTCAACCACCATTAGTGCAATTGCTGATTTTCCATTCTTTTTCTTGTTCCTCACCATCTTTGCGATTATTGGCGGGAAGTTGTTCTGGGTGATGTTGCTGGTTGTTCCGTTGATGATTTTGCCGGGTGTTCTGGTGCAGAAAAAGCTAGCTCAACTCGCACAAGAAGGCATGAGAGAGTCTTCAATCCGTAATGCAATTCTTGTAGAAGCAGTGCAGGGCATTGAAGACATTAAGCTATTACGTGCTGAATCGCGTTTCCAAAACCAGTGGAACCACATGAATGAGGTTTCAGCTGATATTGCGATGAGACAACGTAAAATCGTTGGTACTTTAATGGCATGGACTCAAATGCTTCAAGGCTTGACCTATGCGATTGTAGTTTTGGTGGGATGTTTTGCCGTAATGGATGGTGAAATGACTACAGGTGCATTAGTGGCCTGTTCAATTTTATCTTCACGAATGTTAGGGCCAATTGCACAAATTACAGGTGTTCTAGGGCGTTTACAGCAGGCGAAAGTTGCAAAACAAAGCCTAGATGAACTCATGCAACGTCCGATTGATCAAGCTGACCGTTCGCATCTGGTACATAAAGCTGCTTTAAATGGCGATTACGAATTAAAAAATGTCTTGTTCCAATATGGCGAAGAAGACCCGAAACCAAGTTTGGCAATCCGTCATTTAAAAATTCGTGCTGGTGAAAAAATTGCAATTCTGGGGCGCAATGGTGCAGGTAAGTCAACACTGCTTCAGCTACTGTCAGGCATGCAAGTTCCAACTCAAGGTGCTGTGCATTTAGATGGTCTGGATCTATCTTTAATTGATCCATCTGATGTGCGTCGTGATATGGGTTTGCTCAACCAGAATGCGCATATTTTCTACGGTACGATTCGTGAGAACCTTACTTTGGGTGCACCGCTTGCAACGGATGAAGATATTCTTCGGGCTTTAGTGGTGACAGGTGCATTGCCTTTTGTGCAAGAGAAAAAAGAAGGGCTAGATCACCTGATTTTAGAAGGTGGCGTTGGTTTCTCTGGTGGTCAGAAACAAGCATTGTTATTGGCTCGTTTATTGATTCGTCAACCTAATATTTTATTGCTGGATGAACCAACAGCATCCATTGATGATGTGGCAGAGAAACAACTGATTGATCATTTAAAAGGATGGCTAGCACATCGGACCTTAGTCGTTGCGACTCACCGCCGAGCTGTTTTAGAGCTAGTGGATCGTATTATTGTCGTTAACGATGGCAAAATCGTGATGGATGGTCCAAGAGATCAGGTCCTTAATCAATCAACAGCCCAACAAAAACAAGTGCAAGGGGGTAATTCATGAGCGAACCACAACAAGAACAAGAACTCACCCGTTCAATGAATGTCTCTTATACCGAACCACCATTACCACGTGCCAGCTTAGTGATCTGGATTGTGGGGATTGGTTTAGTTATTTTCTTTATCTGGGCATGGGTATTTAAACTTGAAGAAGTTTCTACCGGTACGGGTAAAGTGATTCCATCGTCTAAAGAACAAGTCATTCAGTCTTTGGAAGGTGGTATTTTAACCAAGCTAAATGTACAAGAAGGTGACATTGTTCAAAAGGGCGAAATTCTTGCGCAATTAGATCCAACTCGTTTTGCATCTAATGTCGGTGAATCACGATCTTTACTTACTTCTGCTCAGGCAACAGCAGCGCGTTTGCGTGCGGAAGTAAATGGTACACCATTGGTTTTTCCAGAATTTGTGATGAAACAACCAAAACTTGTACAAGAAGAAACAGCACTATATCGCTCTCGTCGGGCTGATCTTGAGCAAACTCTTTCGGGTTTAAAACAGGCTTTGCAACTGGTACAACAAGAACTGGCAATGACAGAGCCGTTGGTTGCTAAAGGTGCGGCAAGTGAAGTTGAAGTTTTACGTTTACGTCGTGAAGCAAACGACCTTAGAAACAAAATGAATGATGCGCAAAACCAGTATTATGTTAAGGCTCGTGAAGAGTTGTCGAAAGCCAATACGGATAGCGAAACGCAGCAACAAATTGTACTGGGTCGTAGTGACAGTTTAGATCGTGCGGTGTTTAAAGCACCTGTACGTGGTGTTGTAAAAGAAATTGCGGTTACTACCCATGGTGGTGTTATTCCACAAAATGGTAAATTGATGACCATTGTTCCGATTGATGAACAGCTGCTCATTGAAGCGCGTATTTTGCCGCGTGACATTGCTTTTATTCGTCCGGGACAAGAAGCACTGGTTAAGATTACCGCCTATGACTACTCAATTTATGGTGGTTTAAAAGGTAAGGTTACGGTTATTTCTCCAGACACGATTCGTGATGAAGTTAAACAAGATCAATTCTATTATCGTGTTTATATTCGAACCGATTCAGACAAACTTTATAATAAAGAAGGTAAGGCATACGGTATTACACCGGGTATGGTGGCAACTGTAGATATTCGTACGGGTGAAAAGACGGTACTGGATTACTTACTTAAACCATTCAATAAAGCCAAAGAAGCGTTACGAGAAAGATAATAAAAAAAGCCCCGAATCTCGGGGCTTTTTTTATGGGTTTGATTCTATTAAATTCACGTTATAATTTGATTTTTATTATGCTTTATTTAATTTATGGCTTTTACGATTGCATCACCCATTACGTTTGAAGAAGAAATTAAAAAAAGTAGATTTCAGGCTATTGCTGTACCCGTAGAAAATGAACAGCAAGTTAAAGAATTTTTAGAACAAAACAAAGATATCTCGACGACTCATCAATGCTGGGCATGGAAAATTGGCCATAACGTACGCTTTAATGATGATGGCGAACCCTCAGGAACAGCAGGTCGTCCAATCTTGGCAACCATTGAAGGGAATGACCTGACGAATATTATTGTGATGGTTAACCGCTGGTATGGTGGAATAAAGCTAGGTACAGGCGGTCTTGTAAGAGCATATGGTGGTTGTGCTGGACAATGTTTGCTATTGGCTGAGCGTATTGAACTCATTGCCAAGAAAACGATTTATTTTTCCTGCCACTTTAATGAGTGGGCCATATTTCAATATGAGCTTACTCAACAACAAATTGAATATCAGGAAACCTATACTGCAACGGGCGTGGATATCGAAGCAAGACTACAAATACATCAAATTGAGCCACTTGCCTTAAAACTCAGAGATGTAACGCGTGGTCGTGAAGAGTTAAAAATTGAAGAGGAATTGACTGATGACTGATTCCTTACTCAAATATCGGGAACAACATAAGCACCGTTTAAATTATATGCCATGGTTATATTGGACTTTAAAATCTAAAAATCGTGTTTGGGCCGAAGAGTGGCAACAAGAATATCAGGCTTATTTGATGGAGATGGAAACAGTTGAGATTGGTAAAAACTGTTTTATCTCGCCCTTAGCTCACATTTTTGCTGAGCCAGGACGAAAAATTATTATTGGTGATAATTGTTTTATTGCAGCAGATTGCAGTTTGCATGGACCCATTGAAATTGGTAATGAGGTCGCGATAAATCATCATTGTATTTTAGATGGGGGGCGAGCTGGCATAAAGTTGCATGATCAGGTACGTATTGCTGCATATTGCCACTTATATGCATTTGATCATGGTATGCAGTTAGACCGTCCACTTTACCAGCAACCTGTCACCTCCAAAGGAATTGAAATTGAGCAGGACGTTTGGTTAGGTGCACATGTGGGTATTAAAGATGGTATTAAAATAGGTAAGCATGCTGTGGTCGGCATGAATAGTATGGTGACCAAAGATGTGGAACCGTACCATATTGTAGGTGGCAACCCCGCAAAATTTCTTCGTTTAAGGGAATAATTCAGTCTTAAGAATGTAATAAGATGTTTGATCTTTAAACAAAAAAGTTGATTTTTATACATAAACCTTAACATACGAATTTTTATCTATGTTAAGTTAAAGCTAAGTTTTAAGAATAATCTCCAAGGCAAAAGACCTGAAGAAGAGAGGCTGACATGAACCGTGTTATTGCGTGTATTGACTCATCACCGTGTATTAATGCTATTGCCGATGCAGCAGCATGGGTTGCTAAAGCAACTGGACGAGAACTTGTATTATTACAAATTCTAGACTATTACCCTGCAAGTTATCATCTTGGTGAAATTAGTGGAGTAATTGGCTTTGAAAGCAATGCAATGCTGCTAAAAGAGTTAGCTGAGCTGGAACAAAAACAAAGTGAACTCGCTTTAGACTATAGCAATAATTTACTTCGTCATATTTCTGATCTTATTAAAGAAAAACACGATATTACGTGTTCAAAAATTCAAGAAAAGGGTGATTTTTTAGAGCAAAGTTTTAATCTCTTGCATGAAAATGACATCGTAATTTTAGGTCGAGTCGGGGAAAGAGCTGCCGAAAAACAGAAACCAATTGGTAGTAATGTTGAAAACTTTATTCGTGGAGCCAACTGTACTGTTTTGACTATTGGTGAAAACTTTAAAATACCGACACGATTTATTTTCGCCTATGAATATTCACCAACTTGTCAAAAAATGATGCGCCGCATTGCTCAAAGTGATTTATTGCGAACACTGCAATGTCATTTGGTTTATGTTGGCGATCATCCAGAAGTACTCAATGAACCTGAGCATTATCTTAAACAAGCGGGCATTGATGTTGTGACCGTATATCGCTATGGTGATGTTGCACAAAATATTTTAGAGTACCAACAAGAACATGGTATTCAAATTATTGTGCTTGGGGCATTTAGTCATAGCAAGATCCATCAATTCTTCTTGGGAAGTATTGCCACAACCATATTCCGAAACGCGACTGTGCCATTGCTTGTGGCTAAATAATAAGATTTCCATATAGTTATCCGCAAAACTTGTGGATAACTATATGGAAAAGCAACAGTAATAAAAGTAATTTATTGATTATAAATAAAAAAATAAAAAAGACGATTTTTTAACCGTTATTTCACAATTGCAATTGCGAAGCCATCATGACCTTTTGAACCAACCGTTTGCAATGCTGTGCAAGACAATATTTGTGGGTGATTTTCGAGGGCTTTAAACATTTCACGGATGCCTTCAATACTTGGTTTTTTATTATCTGGGTTTAAAATATCACCTGCGCGAATTACATTATCAAGCACAATAATCGTACCCGATCTAGAGAATTTCAGGCTCAATTCTAAATATTCCGGATAACCCTGTTTATCTGCATCAATGAAAATAAAATCAAAAGGCTCCATAGATTGAGGATCAATCGCGGAAAGGATATCTGCGGCACGGCCAGCTTTAAGCTCAACTTTTACAGGAAGATTAGCATGGTCGATATTTTTTTGAGCCATTTCTGCATGAGTATCTCGGCCTTCAATTGTGAGTAAATAACCATCTTCAGGTAACGCACGGCCTAACCAGATGGTACTGTATGCAGCAAAGGTTCCGATTTCTAAAACTCGTTTGCATTTATTCATTTGAATAAGCATTTGCAAGAACATACCTTGGTTAGGAGCCACTGCAAGATGATTTGAAAAGCCGTGTTCGTCGGTATTTTTTAATGCATATTCGAGTCGCGGGTCTTCGGGAATTAAATGTGAATCGATATATTCGTCAATGTCTGTCCACATCTGCTGCATAATCAAATTTACCTATATGTTGTTAGGGGGTATTTTAAACGTTTATGCCTAGAGTGCAAAAATCTTCGATTGAAGAAATTTTGGTTGATTGGGAAATGAGCAAATTACTGTTTCTAAGCCAGTAACCCAAATTAAAAAATAAATATGAAAAGGCTCATTTCTTGCTTATTTTTTATCACTGTTTAGTTAGAAATGTATAAATGAGATGGATATGAGGTTTGGTGCTTTCACAAGTGTAGATTTTGAAGAGGGTATGGAGGTTTATTGTTCAGCTTTTAGTAATGAGCCATGGAATGAGCAGTTTGATGATTTAGAGCCAATTAGAAAATATTTTGAGAGATATTTTCAATATTCATCTTCTTTTGGCTTTTGTGCAAAATGGGGAAACCAATTAATTGGTGTAGGAATGGGGCATATTCACCCAACTATACAAGGGCTTCGTTATTATCTAGATGATTTTTTTATTCATCCCCAATATCAGGGAAAAGGAGTTGGTTCTAAGCTTTTAAAGTATATAGAAGGAAAGTGTAGAGAAAATAATATAGAAACCATTGTTCTGCACACGTTAAGAGCATCTATTTCCGAAGATTTTTATAAAAAGCATGGCTTTAAAAACCGCTCAAAACTCATCTCTTTAGCCAAACGTTTGTAATGGGTTTAAGTGAAAACTCCTTTCGATTGAAAGGAGTTTTTTAATTTAAAAATTACACATCGAACTGCTTCGAGTTAAATCAGGTCCCCAAGTACGATAGCCTTGAGTATCAATATGAATTTGTCCGGAGCTATATAAACCAATACCCATATTTAAGCTTTGGCCATGCTGAGCCCAGAATTGACAGAGTTTAAATTTGGTATTTTCAATAAATGCGTAATCTTGAGCTTGTGGAAACTCAGGACCAATACGGAAATCAATTGCAGAGTTAAATAAATGTTTAGAAGAACTCGCGCCACCAGCACATTCATTTAAAGGTAAATCTCGGTAAACTGAGGTTACCTCAAAGTCGGTTAAAACTTTTGATGCAACTAAATATTTAAATACGCGTAGGGTCGATAAAGAATTTCCCCAAAGTTCGCGATTAGGCACAGCATATTCTGAGCGCCCACATTTTTGCCAATCGCGTGCTGAACGTAATAACTCAAAACTTGGTACAATGCCCGCGACATTATTTCGGGTTAAGAATTTTTCGTATTCACGAACACGTTCGTAATTTTCACCAGAACTTAACCAACCTCGATAAGATGTAGGCTCAACTTTAGGGGGAATCGGGCGCTCGATAATAACACGCTCTTGTGGAATAAAGATTCGTTTACCACTTGGAGAGGTTTTGCCTGTTGTTGTGTGTTGGGGAGAGCTGACACAACCTACCATAACCGCTGGGATTATGCATAAGGGCACCATACTCTGCAAAAACTTCCGCATAAGAAAAATTAAGCACTTATAAATATTGCGGCTATTTTAATGCAAAACAGTGCACAAATTACGAGGAATTTGCAATGAAATGTTTGAATAGGGTATAAAAAAAGATCAGCGGTTGCTGATCTTTTTCAAAATTACTTTTCAAGATATTGTAATTTATCAGGTTTGCCGTTCCATTCTTCACGGTCAGCCGGTTGATCACCAATTTGAGTAATGTTAGGCCATTTTTGAGAAAGGTCGGCATTGAGCTCAATAAACACTTCTTGACCTTCTGGTAACTCATCTTCAGAGAAAATTGCATTTGCCGGGCACTCTGGTTCACATAATGCACAGTCAATACATTCATCCGGATTGATCACTAGGAAATTCGGACCTTCGTAAAAACAGTCTACAGGACAAACTTCTACGCAATCTTGGTATTTACATTTAATACAATTTTCAGTGACAACAAAGGTCATGGCGACAGCTACCTAAAAAATATGGTTTCATTTCGAATAGCTTATTTTAGGCAAAAAAGGGGTAAACAAACAATTGCTTTTATTGATATTCTTTATTCATGCATATGAAGATAAGTTAATACGTTGATAATCAAACGGATCTTCCATCCTTAAGATGTGTTAGTTTATAAAATCAAAATTATAATATGTTTTATAAAACAATTACTTAAAAAATATTTCCTTTGAATATCCAGATGTCATTTAAGTCAAGGCATCTATTTTATTAAATGCCTTAATTTCTCATTTTTCTTTTACAAATTTTTGATTTTCTGCTTTTTTTGTTGAAAATCACTTAAATCTGTAGAACTAAAGGGTACAGAGCAAATGAATATCTTCAGGTTCTAATTGCCAAAGTTGTTGATCTGGAGCATTTAAAGGTTGTGCACCGTGCTTCATATAGAAATCTACAGTGCGTCGACTGGGGGTTGCTGAAATATACAGTTGATTTGCACCGAGTTGTTTAGCGGACTCTTTTGCATCTTGCATAAGTTTAGCACCAATGCCTTTACCTTGATGGTCTGCATCGACATAGAAATAGTGTAGTAATTTAGCGTTAGAGTAGTCAGCTATAATTTGATTTGACACCACACTCAAGCCAACAAGTTTTTCTGCGGCATCAAATGCACCGATAAATATTGAACCTTGTTCATAGAGTTGTTTTAGTTTAGGTGGGTAATTTTCTAAATGATATGAGTCCCAATGTTGGACATCAAAAAAACAATCAACCAATTCTAAGTGTTGTTGATGTTGAATATACATTTGAGTAATTAATTCACGACGGCTAATCTGCTGCCAAATAAGATCGATTTCTGAACTTTGTAAAGATCTTAAAATCATATAAATATTATTCTCCGAGATGAATAAGCAGACCTGAGCCTGCTTATTCAGACGTGATTTATTAGGATTTTAGTGCAGCTTTTAACTCGTAGAGCTGCTCAAGCGCCTGACGAGGCGATAAGTTATCGACTTCAATTTGCTTAAGTAAATCTAGAGCAGGGGATGAAACCTCTATTTCGACAACTTTCTCTATGACTTGTGAACCAGCGTTCGCATCTGGTGGCGCAAACAAATCATTTTGAAAGCTCGTTTGTAGATGTTGCTGCTGCTGTTTCTCTAAAATACGTAAACGTTTTTGAGCTTCTTTAATTACATTGGCAGGAATACCCGCTAATTTTGCAACCTGTAAACCATGACTTTGACTTGCAGGACCTTGTTGAACCTTATGTAATAAAATCAGGTTACCGTTAAGCTCTTGCGCCGTGACATGGTAGTTATCAATTCCTGCTTCACCACCAAGTTCAGTCAACTCGAAATAATGGGTGGCAAAAAGGCATAAACATTTTACGCGCTTCGTTAAATCAACCACGCATGCCCATGCTAAAGACAAGCCATCATAGGTACTGGTTCCGCGGCCAACTTCATCCATCAAAACAAGCGATTGATTCGTCGCATGATGCAGAATTTGAGAGGTTTCTGTCATTTCAACCATAAAGGTCGATTTGCCTGTAGATAAATCGTCGGCTGAACCAATACGAGTGAAAATACGATCGATTGGACCGAGTTTGGCTGCTTTGGCTGGAATATAACTGCCGCAGTAAGCCAATAAACTAATTAATGCCGTTTGACGCATGAATGTTGATTTACCGCCCATGTTTGGGCCAGTAATGATTGCCATGCGATGTTGACTATCAAGAAAAGTATCATTTGGTGTAAATGGTGCTTTATTTAATGCTTCAACTACAGGGTGACGGCCTGCCTGAATTTTAATGCCCGTTTCTGGGGTAAATTCAGGACGTGCCCAATTGTTTAAGCGTGCTTGATGAGCAAAGTTAGCAACCACATCAATTTGAGCAATTGCTGAACTCATCATTTGGAGATGAGCAATATTTTCGCGAAGGTTTTCAAGTAAAGCTTCAAATAATGCTTTTTCACGTGCTAATGCACGCGACTCGCTCGACAGAACTTTATCTTCAAAACTTTTTAGCTCAGGCGTAATGTAGCGTTCAGCATTTTTTAAAGTCTGGCGACGAATATAATCAGCTGGAGCTTGCTCTGCTTGAGCACGAGTGAGTTCGATGTAGTAACCACTTACACGGTTATAACCGATTTTAAGGGTATTAATGCCAGTACGTTCACGCTCTTTAATTTCTAAATCAATGAGGAATTGACCTGCATGATCGCGAATTTGGCGTAATTCATCGAGATCAGCATCGTAGCCTTCTGCAATTACATTGCCATCACGAAGTAATACAGGTGGGTTTTCAACAATGGCTGCCATCAAATGTTGATGAAGCGCTTTAAAATCACCAAGTTCTTGATCAAGTTGAACTAATAGTTTGGATTTTTTCGCTTGAATGACTGGAGTTAAAGCCGTTCTTAAAGCTGGAATTTGTGCACATGCATGACGAAGCTGTACTAAATCACGTGGTCGCGCACTGCCCAGTGCAACACGACTAAGCACACGCTCAATATCACCAATTTCTTTAAGCACTAAACGAACTGGGCTTTCGTGATATCCCTGAATTAATTGCTCAATGGCATCTAAACGAGCATCGAGTAATGCGGTATCACGAACAGGTTGCATCAGTGTACGGCTTAATAAGCGTCCGCCCATTGCAGTTTGGCAATCATTTACCAGTTGGAATAATGATGTTCCATGTTCAAATAATGGTTCAATAATTTCTAAGTTACGACGTGTGATTGGGTCAAGCGCAATAAAGTCTGTGCTTTGTTCAAGTTGAATTGAACGAATATGCGGTAATGCAGTTTTTTGAGTTTCTTTTGCATAGTGAATGAGTGCAGCGGCAGCAGCTTTGGCTAAAGGTAATGGATCTAAACCAAAACCTGAAAGCGTTGATACCGTAAACTGGTCACATAAGGTTTTTTGTGCATTATTTTGATTGAAGTCTACATTCGGGCGTTTGGTAACGGGACAATCTAAGTGCTTTTTAATTTGTTCGATAATATTCGTGTCGACCAAGTCTTCATCAATTAAGATCTCACTTGGCATTAAACGCGCAAGTTCGATAGGCAATTGTTCTGGCTTGTAATCTTGTTGTTGAACTTTAAAAATGCCTGCACTTAAGTCGAGTAAAGCAAAACCAATCTGGTTTTGATGGATGCATAATGAAACTAGATTGGATGATTGATAACTGCTGAGTAATGCATCATCAGTTAACGTACCCGGAGTAAGAATACGAACAACTTTACGATCAACCGGACCTTTACCTGTCACTTCTCCAACTTGTTCGCAAATGGCTACAGTGCGCCCAGCTTTGACAAGACGTGCAAGATAACCTTCTGCCGCGTGATAGGGAACACCCGCCATTGGAATAGGTCGCCCACTGGCTTTGCCACGATGGGTTAAGGTGATACCTAAAAGTTTGGCTGCTAAATGAGCATCCTCAAAGAAGAGTTCATAAAAGTCACCCATACGGTAAAACAGCAACGCATGTTGATAGTCCGTTTTGACTTTGAGATATTGCTGCATCATAGGTGTATGAGAAGATAAGTCAGCCATGATTTCAGCGCTATTCATGCGTATTAAACCCTTAAAAAATCAATAATAAATAAGTTAACTTTGAAAGTTTGGTTGTCCAACCAATTCTAACAACTTCTGTGTAAATCTGACTTAGTCTAATAAAACAGTATACCTTTTAGTGTACCTTTTTTAGTGTCAATATTGAGTTAACAGTGTGTGAGAACTTAACTTAATTTTTCACGGTTATTATCTTAACAAATTGAGGCTAATTGACAAAAAGGATTCCTCAAATGAGCGAAGAAATAAACAGCAAAAAGAAAGTAACCTTATCAGCTCGGACTATCACTCAATTTCTGCTGCATAAAATCAATAATCGCTCTTGTTTTAGCGGGTAAATAACGGCGATTTGAATAAAGTGCGAACAATTGCAATGGGGCAGCCGATTGTTCAAACTCAATCTCGATTAAACGTCCATCGCTAATGTAGGGTTGGCAGGCTTGTTTGGATAGAATTGCAAAACCGACACCTGATATCGCAGCTTGTCCGGCCATCTCTCCGCTATTTACCCGATAATGCCCTTTAACCTTGATGGTCTCGAATTCTCCCTTTTTATTGACAAATTGCCATGGGGCCCCTTTGAGTGCACTTACTGTTGTAATACAAGGCAATTCTTCAAACTGCTGGATATGAGTCGGGGTGCCGTAACGTTGAATGAGGGATGGGGCTGCAACAATGGTGCAAGGGATAGTCACCAAATGACGGGCGATGTAGTCACTGTTATCCATCTGACCACGGGTAATAATGATAGCTAAATCCAGATCTTCTCGCAGAGATTCAAATCCTGATAAATTTGTGACACAGCTGATCTCTAGATCTGGGTACTGACAGGCGAAATCGGCAATAACAGAACCCAGCAATGCAGGGCCTATTTCATTGGGAATACAGATTCGCAATGGGCCTTTGAGTTGTATTTGCCGCAACGTTAATTCTGTCTCAGTTTGCTCAAGTGCTTCCAGTAATGGCTTTGCTCGAGTGTAGAGTAGCTGCCCCGCCTGAGTGAGTTTCATATGTCGGGTGCTACGCTCAATGAGCTGAAGATCCAATTTTTCTTCTAATTGAGAAATACAGCGGCTAACGTTTGATGTCGGCATTTCAAGGATTTTCGATGCCCCAACAAAACTTTCTCTTTCAACCACCGCAATGAACACTTTCAGGGCATTAAAATCCAGAGTCGGACGCATCAATTATCCTATATTTGATAATAATAAGTGCCATTTCTACCATATAATAAAAACCATTGATAGCAGTTAAACTCGGATATCTTTCATCCATAGGTTGCTTGCTATGCCCCCAGTCATGCAGACATTTAATCATAAAGCTCTCATGCGGATAGCCATTGTAATTACTTTTGTCCAGTTCACGAATGCACTGGAATATATGGTGTTCAACCCTGTATTTGTTTTTATGGCAATAGATTTTGCAGTGCCTGTATCATTCTCAGGCTATGTGTCAGGCATGTACACACTTGGTGCTGTTCTTTCGGGAGTTATTGCCTTTTACTGGATTGGTCATTTCAATAAGAAAAAATTTTTAATCGCTAATATGGTGCTGTTAGGTTTACTGACACTTTTGACTACATGCACATCCAGTTTTAGTCTTCTGCTCGCACTACGATTCTGCGCAGGATTAGTTGGCGGTACGACCATGGGTGTAGGTATAAGTATATTGATAAACAACGCACCACCTAACTTACGGGGGAAAATGTTGGCGACGGTGATTGCGTCATTTTCGATGGTAAGTATTGTCGGAATGCCCACGATATTATTTTTGTGCACACATTATGGCTGGCATGTGGCTTTGTGGCTCATAAGTACCTTGTGTGTATTGGCACTGCCATTGATTGTATCCCTCATACCCCAAGACCTAGTCTCTTTAGACACACCCCGTGCGCTGCCTCTCGATATGGATACTTTACTGTTCGCTTCCAGTAATGCGCTTGTTCAGTTTAGTCCTATGCTGGTTATTCCTATTTTGGCACCATTAATGATACAGCAGTTGGGCGCTTCGCAAGACCTATTGCCTTGGCTCTTCTTCAGCGGGGGCATGATAGGTTATCTGTCTACAAAAATTACAGGGGCATTAACCTCTCGTTTTTCTGCTTTGATGCTGGCGACAGCTTCAACCATCGTTTTTATATTGAGTTTGTTGATACCAATTTTAGGCTATCAGCATGCGACGTTATTTATTACTTTATTTCTCGGCGCATCTTACAGTCGTTTGGTGTCATCTTCGGTGGTTACGATTCAGTTTCCTGATGATAGGCAAAGAGCTGGGTTTTCTTCATTACAGACCTCAATCATGTATCTGGTTACAACCATCGCATTTTTCCTGTCTGCTTTTTTATTACCTGATCATGGTATGACACCACAAAATGTAAACAAGTTACTGATGATATGTGTAATTTTAGCAGCAGGATTTCCAATTCTCATTATTATTCTGCAAAAGAAACTGGCTAAACGTTTGCATCTAACATAATTCTAAAGTTGTTATTTTTGATCCATTAAAAGGGTGACGACTAAAAAGATTTCGGCCTTTGATTTATCACTAGCTTGAAGACTACATTATTTCTTGTGGTGTAAGTTTAACGCCTATGTAAGATAAAAAACTGATGGATAAACTGAATATCCATCAGTTTGAGCTCTATTTATAAATCACGAGCAACTAAAGTCAAAATATCGTAAGTTGCGACAAGTTCACCGCGTTGGTTTTTGACTTTAATATCCCACACCACAACCCCATGCGCAGGCTGAGATGGGTCTTTTTGTGGCTTAGGTGTTTTTTGTTTGCAGGTCAGTTCAACCTGAATCGAGTCACCAATTTTAACTGGTTCAACAAAGCGTAAGTTGTCCATACCGTAATTGGCAATCACTGGACCTTGAGCTGCATCTACAAATAGACCTGCTGCGGCAGACACAATGAAGTAGCCATGTGCAACGCGCTCACCAAAGAAAGACTCGGCAGCTGCAATTTTGTCGGTATGCGCATAGAAGTAATCACCACTTAAACCAGCAAAGTTAACAATATCTGCTTCGCTTACGGTGCGACGCGCCGTTAATAGGCGTTCACCAATCACTAACTCATCAAAAGATTTTTTAAATGGATGTACGCGGTCTTCGTTAACTTTCGAGCCAGCAGTCCATGAATGGGTAATTTGAGTCAGGCTATTTGGAGAACCTTGAATTGCAGTACGCTGCATGTAGTGTTTAACCGCGCGAATGCCACCTAATTCTTCACCGCCACCTGCACGACCAGGGCCGCCGTGTACTAAATGCGGAAGTGGTGAACCATGTCCTGTACTTTCTTTTGCTGACTCTGCATCGAGTACATGCACACGTCCATGCCAAGGTGCAATTTTTTGAATAATCTGTTCGATATTTTCATCGTTATTTTTAACAACTGAAGCCACTAAGCTACCTTCACCACGTGAAACGAGATCGGCAAGTTCCTCAATGTTTTGATATGGCATGAGTGTACATACTGGACCGAAAGCTTCTGTTGTATGAACATGTGTCGCTTGCAAAGGTTGTTCGCATAACAATAAAGTTGGAGCGAAAAAAGCACCTTTTTCAGGATGATCTGCATTAAATGTAAAGCTATCGTTGCCACCAAAAACAATTTTTGCGTCTTTGCTGAGTTCAGCAACTTTTTCTGCGACGTCATGTTTTTGTTTAATGCTCGCTAAAGCCCCCATTGTAGTTTCTTCTTTTTGAGGGTCGCCCACCACAACTTTAGCAAGTTTAGCAGTTAGCTTTTCTTGTACAGTAGTTAACAAATTTTCAGGAACGAAAGCACGACGAATCGCAGTACATTTTTGGCCTGCTTTTGTGGTCATTTCACGGAAGACTTCACGCACAAACAAATCTATCGTTTCTTCATTTGCTTGAGGACTTAAAATTGCACTGTTTACCGAGTCGGCTTCCATGCTAAATGGAATCGAATATTTATTGAGGTGAGGGTGATTACGTAATTTTTGACCTGTGTAAGCAGAACCTGTAAACGTAACGCAGTCTTGAGGTCCTAAGTGATCGAACAGGTCATAAGTCTGACCGCAAATGAGTTGTAGTGAGCCTTTTGGTAATACATGCGCTTCTTCAATGGCTTTTACAACCGCTTGAGTTAATTGAGAGCCATCGGTTGCAGGTTTAACAATACATGGCACACCTGCAAGTAGAGTCGGTGCAATCTTTTCAAGCATTCCCCAAATTGGGAAGTTAAAAGCATTGATATGAACGGCAACACCCGCTTTAGGACTTAAAATGTGTTTAGCACCAAAAGTTCCATTTTTAGATAATTGAATCCAGCTATCTTCAGTAATAATTTTTTCATCATTGAGTTCACGTCGAACCAAACTCGAATAAGCAAATAATGTCTGGATGCCACCTTCAATATCAATCCATGCATCTTTACGAGTTGCACCTGTCGCATAAGCAAGTTTGTAGAACTCTTCTTTACGCTCAAGTAAATATTGGGCAATTTGTTTTAACGCATTTGCACGTTGGTGAAATGTCCAGTTAGCCAGTTCTGAACCATTTTGTTTGGCATATTGAACAACACGTTTCATATCAATGCCATGACTACTTACGGCATAAATCGATTCACCTGTAATGGCGTGATAAACAGGACGTAGTTCTTCACTCGTCGAATGCCATGTTCCATAGACATAAGAAGCAAGATGAGACAGTTGATGCTCAGACTGCTGAAAATCTGTGTCAGTTGAGGTTCCTTCTAGGTGTGCTTGTTCAAGCATGACCAAACTCCTTTTTTATGTGATACATCAATTATAAAAACTGCAAAAATATGATTCATAATTTCAGATTAATTTGTCTAAAAGTCAACTTTATTTTGATTTGTAAAAGTAAAAAGGTTTTTTACAATTGGTTTAAGTTTAATAATTTCAATAATTTGATGTGCTTTGCTGCTGGTAATTTAATTTGATACTAAAAAAGTGATTGACTTTGTTTTTAGTGTATCGAAAAATAGATTCAAGGGTGATACCTACAGGGAATGAAAGAATGGAAAACAACTACCAGAAATTTGAACAAAATATTGCCAATGAAATTACGATCGAGGCTAAGGATCAAATGCCCGATGCCTACCGCAAAACATTGATTCGTCAAATTGGGCAACATGGCCATTCTGAAATTGTAGGTATGTTGCCTGAAGGAAACTGGATTACTCGTGCGCCGACTTTAAAACGTAAAGCGGTTTTGCTCGCGAAAGTACAAGATGAAGCAGGTCATGGCTTATATCTGTATAGCGCCGCAGAAACCTTAGGTGCTGACCGTGATGACATGATGGAAAAATTGATTGATGGGAAAATGAAATACTCATCAATTTTTAACTATCCAACTTTGACTTGGGCAGATGTTGCTGCAATTGGTTGGCTTGTCGATGGGGCAGCCATTGTGAACCAAGTTGCGCTTTGCCGTACGTCTTACGGACCGTATGCACGTGCAATGGTACGTATTTGTAAAGAAGAAAGTTTCCACCAACGCCAAGGTTTTGAAGCCATGATGGCTTTGGCAGGCGGTACACCAGAACAAAAACAGATGGCACAAGATGCAGTAAATCGCTATTGGTGGCCAGCACTCATGATGTTTGGTCCAAGTGATGAGCATTCTCCAAACAGCGCGCAAAGCATGGCATGGAAAATCAAACGCTTCGGTAACGATGAATTACGTCAAAAGTTCGTTGATAACACGGTGCCGCAAATTTTACAGCTTGGTTTAGAAGTACCAGACCCAGATTTAAAACTGAATGAAGAAACAGGTCACTACGAGTTTGGCGAGATCGACTGGCACGAATTTAATGAAGTAATTGCCGGACGTGGACCATGTAATCACGAGCGTATCGAAGCGCGCCGTAAAGCTTGGGAAAACGGCAAATGGGTTCGTGATGCAGCAGTGGTCTATGCGAAAAAACAGCAGCTTGAAGCGAACAAAGTGGCTTAACAAGATTTATGGAAAAATTTGAGGAAATCAAAATGGAAGATAAAAACAACTGGTCGCTCTACGAAGTATTTGTACGTAGTAAACAAGGTTTAAGCCACCGTCATGTAGGCAGCTTAAGAGCACCGGATGATGAAATTGCACTGCAACATGCTCGTGATGTTTATACACGCCGTAATGAAGGAATTAGCATTTGGGTCATTCGTTCGGAAATGATTAGATCTTCACAACCTGATGAAAAATCAGAATTTTTCGATCCGTCATTAGATAAGGTCTACCGCCACCCAACTTTCTACCATATCCCAGATGGCATTGAGCATATGTAAGGAAGAATGGAAATGAATAATACAGTTTTATCTAAATTCTTATTACATATTGGCGACAGTCAACTGGTTTTATCGCAGCGTTTGGCTGAATGGTGCGGGCATGCGCCTGAGCTTGAAATTGATATTGCTTTAGCAAATATCGGTTTGGACTTGTTAGGTCAGGCAAGAAACTTTCTGACTTTAGCTGGGCAGTATGATGAGGCTAAGCGTGATGAAGATCAGCTTGCGTATTTCCGTACTGAACGTGAGTTTTTAAACCTACTGTTGTGTGAACAACCGAATGGCGATTTTGCACAAACGATTGTACGCCAATGGTTGATGGATCATTACCATCTTCATTTAATGACTGCTTTAACACAGAGCTCGCTTCCAGAAGTAGGTGCGCTTGCTGTCAAATCTTTAAAAGAAGTGAAATACCACATTCGCTTTTCGACAAGCTGGATGGAGCGTTTAAGTTTAAGCACAGATGAAGCGCATCAACGTGTGCAAGAGGGATTAAATAATTTATGGCGTTTTACTGCTGAATTATTTGAACTCAATACAGACGAACAAGCATTAGTCGCACAAGGCGTGATTCCAGATTTTTCAAATGAAAAAGAACAATGGAACCAAACCATTGCAGATGAGCTTAAGCGTTTTGAATTAAATGTTGCTGTGAACGGTGCTTATCGCCGTGGTGCAAAACAAGGATTGCATACCGAGCATTTAGGTTATTTGTTGGCTGAAATGCAGAGTATTCAAAGAACTTATCCAGGAATGACCTGGTAAGACAAGGAGGTGAGCCATGCAAATGATTCGTCATTGCATCGACCAATGTTGGGATGTTCTACAAACGGTAAGTGACCCTGAAATTCCGGTTTTATCTGTTGTGGATTTAGGCATGATTCGCGGTGTAGAAATTAACGATCAACAAGAAATTATTGTTCGTTTAACTCCGACATATAGCGGTTGTCCAGCAACAGACATGTTGAAAGCACAAATTGCTGAAGCATTTACCGCAGAAGCTTTGACACCAGTCAAAGTCATGGTCGATTTATCAGAAGCATGGACCACCGACTGGATGTCTGAGGCGGGTAAAAAGAAACTGCAAGTTTATGGCATTGCACCACCTGAAGGGTTGGCGCATCAGTGTGGTACTCACGTTAATTTAAAAAATGGTGTTGAGTGTCCACGTTGCAAAAGCCGACATACCCGACTGTTAACAGAGTTTAGTTCTACCGCCTGTAAAGCACTTTATAAATGTCAGGACTGTCTTGAGCCTTTTGATTACTTCAAATGTATTTAAGTCTTTAGATAAGGAAATCAGCCATGAGCCAATTTGTACCATTAAAAGTAAAAAGTATTACGCCTCAAACCGATCAGGCAATTTGTATTGCATTTGACGTTGTACCTGAACAACAAGAACAATTCCAATTTCAACCGGGGCAACACTTAACCATTCGCCACTTAACTGAAGCTGGTGAAATCCGCCGTTGTTATTCAATTTGTAGCTATGCAGCAAAAGAAGACATCAGTATTGCGGTTAAAAAAATTGATCAGGGGCAATTTTCACATTGGGCAAATGACCATTTACAAGTGGGCGATGTGCTTGAAGTGATGCCACCACAAGGCGTGTTTTTTCAAAAAGCAGCAAAGGCTGGTGGGCAAAACTATTTAGGCGTTGCTGCGGGCAGTGGTATTACCCCAATTTTATCGATTGTTAAGCAAGTATTGTTTGAACAACCTCAAGCTAAATTTACGTTGCTCTATGGCAATCGCTCATGGAAACAAACCATGTTTGCCGAGCAAATTATGGATTTGAAAGATCAGTTTAAAGAGCGTTTTCAACTCATCAATATTTTTTCTCGTGAGTTCAACGACAGTGAACTGATGAATGGTCGTATTGATGCAGAAAAGCTAAAACAGCTTTTTGATTTTAATGTGCTTGAAACGAGTTTTGACCATGTTTTTGCCTGTGGTCCAGAAGAAATGATGAATGCTGTAGAAAGCACGTTACCAAATTATGGGATTGCAGCAGAGAAAATTCACACTGAACGTTTCCATACAGGGCAAGCCCGTAAACGTAGTGCTGAAGCTGATGCAAACCGCAAAGAAGAAAAAGTAAACATCATTTTAGATGGTCGTGAGCTGATCGTTTCTGTGGCTCAAGACGATGAAAGTATTCTTGATGCGGCTTTACGTGCTGGTGCTGATTTACCGTATGCCTGTAAAGGTGGGGTGTGTGCGACCTGTCGTTGTAAAGTTGTTTCTGGTGAAGTCGATATGTTCCTTAATTATAGTCTTGAAAAAGATGAAGTCGAAAGGGGCTATGTGCTCAGTTGCCAGACCTTACCAAAGGGTTCAAATGTTCGTTTGAGTTTTGATGAATAGAGGCCTTTCATGCAAGAGTTGATCAAAGCCAGCACAGCAGCTGACGGTGTCTTGTTATTAACACTAAACCGTCCAGAAAAAAGAAATGCTTTAAACAATGCAACATTGCAATGTTTATGCGAGTTGCTCGAAGAAGCTGAACATAATGCTCAAGTCAAAGCGGTGGTTTTAACGGGTAACGCTCAATGTTTTGCGGCTGGGGCAGATCTTACAGAATTGGCTGCTATGGACTCTGTCGCTTTGCAACTCGATATTCGTCCGAAGCTTTGGCAAAAAATTGATGCTTTTAGTAAGCCGCTCATTACCGCAGTGAATGGCTATGCCTTAGGCGCTGGGTTTGAGTTAGTTTTGCATTCAGATATGGTGATTTGCGGTGAAAATGCCCGTTTTGCTTTACCTGAAATTGGCCTTGGCATGTTACCGGGTGCAGGGGGAACACAGCGTTTAGCTCGCTTGGTTGGACAACAACTCACCATGCGCTGGGCAATGACAGGTGAGATGATTTCGGCGAAACAAGCAGAGCAACATGGTATTTGCAGCCAAGTGGTACCGACTGAATTAACCGTTGAATATGCTATTCAACTTGCAGCCAAAATTGCGAAACAAGCGCCTTTAGCGATTCGCGTGATTAAACAATCAATTAAAAATATTCATGAAACGACTTTAAGTCAGGGACTCAAGTTTGAACGACAAAACTTTGTCTGGCTGGCGGCTACAAAAGATCGAAACGAAGGGATTAATGCTTTCTTTGAGAAAAGAAAGCCAGTGTTTAGAGGTGAGTGATGGACTATCAAAATATTATTGCTGAAGAAAAAAATGGTGTTGGCTACCTGACATTTAACCGCCCAAAAGCACTGAATAGCTTTAACGTTGATATGCATCGTGAAGTGGCAGAGGTTTTAAACCTTTGGACCAAAAATCCGGATGTTCGCTGTGTGGTGATTAGTGGCGAAGGTCGTGGCTTTTGTGCAGGGCAAGATTTAGGTGACCGGGTAGTAGACCCAAATGCTGAAGCTCCAGATTTAGGATATTCCATTGAAACTTACTATAACCCGCTCATTAAAACGATTGTAAATATGCCAAAGCCTGTGATTTGCGCCGTAAATGGTGTGGCAGCAGGTGCAGGGGCAAATATTGCACTGGCATGTGATTTGGTGATTGCAGCCAAATCGGCAAACTTTGTGCAAGCATTTTGTCGCTTAGGTTTGGTTCCAGACTCGGCTGGTACATGGTTTTTACCACGTGCCGTAGGCCATGCGCGTGCGATGGGTTTGACTCTGTTAGGTGACAAGCTACCAGCAGAAACCGCAAAAGAATGGGGCATGATTTGGGATGTGGTTGAAGACGCTGAGCTTAAAGCAAAAGTCACTGAACTCGCGGAGCGTTTAGCGAAACAGCCTACTTTCGGTTTATCTCTTATTAAAAAAGCCATTCATCAATCAAGCAATAACACCTTTGATGAACAAGTGTTGTTAGAGCGTGACTTACAACGCATTGCTGGTCGTTCAGAAGATTATCGTGAAGGTGTTCAAGCCTTTATGAATAAACGTGAACCAAATTTTAAAGGGCGCTAAGCATGACAGATTTAGACTTATCTCGTGCCCAAATTGCCGTCATTGGTTCTGGCACCATGGGCATCGGCATCGCCCAGTTAGCGATCGTCAATGGGCACTCGACCATTTTATATGATCTGGATGCTCAAAAAGCGCAACAAGCCGTTGAGGGCTTGGGGCAGACGTTTAAAAAGCTGGTTGAAAAGAGCAAGCTCACACAACAGCAAGCGGATGAAGCCTTGGCGCGTTTAACTGTGGTGAATCAAGTTGAAGCGCTGCGTGATGCTGACTTGGTGATTGAAGCGGTCGTTGAGAAAAAAGAAGTTAAACAGTCTTTATTTAAGCAACTTGCTGAAATTTGTAGTGCGCAAACTATTTTTGCAAGTAATACATCTTCAATTTCAGTGACTGCAATTTCGGCGGGCATTGCTCATCCTGAGCGTGTGGTCGGTTTACACTTTTTTAACCCTGCGCCAGTGATGAAACTGGTGGAAATCGTACAAGGCTTAAAAACCCCAAACAGCTTATGTTTGGCTTTAAAAAACTTGATGCTCGGCTGGAAAAAAATCCCAGTATTAACCAAGTCGACTCCCGGTTTTATTGTGAACCGAATTGCACGTCCGTTTTATGCTGAAGGCTTTAGAGCACTGCAAGAACAAGTCACCAGCTACGACCAGCTAGACTACGCCTTAAAGCAATGTGGCGGTTTTGCGATGGGGCCGTGTGAACTTACAGACCTCATTGGTCAAGATGTTAACTTTTCTGTGACCCAAAGCGTTTATCAAGAATTTTTTTACGAGCCACGCTACCGTCCAAGTCTAATTCAAAAAGAATTGGTCGATGCAGGAGCTTGGGGCCGTAAGTCGAAACAGGGCTTTTATCGCTATAACGAAAAAAATCAGTACGAGACATTTCAGCCCCAAGCTGTGGTTGCCAAGCCAGTCGATGGCCATATTCAGCTAAAAGGGACTTGGTCTCAGCTACCTGCGTTTTTAACGCGTTTAGGTTTAAAAAGCGGATCTGCCAGCGACGATAATATCCTTCAAATTGATGATATCGATTTACGTTTAAGCCAAGGTGAGTCGGCCAATATTCATTACCTGAGCCGTAAAGTGGTTTTGATGGATTGGCATCATGATTTTGAGCAAGCAGAGGCTTTAGTACTCAGTCATAACGAGCTTTGTGAAGCAAGTGATTTGGCTAAAGTTGAAGCTTACTTTGCACAGTTTGGCATCAGCGTGATGTGGATTAAGGACCATCCAGCACTGTTAACCTTACGCACCATCGCTTTACTCATTAATGAAGCCTGCGAAGCAAGCTTACATGGTGTTGCGAGTCTGGAAGATATTGATAATGCCATGAAATATGGAGTGAATTATCCTAAGGGTCCTTACCAGTGGTTGACACAAATGGGCGGTGCTTATGTGCTCCAAACCTTAAATAACTTATATGCACTGTATGGAGAGGAAAAATATCGCGCGAGTATCTACCTCAAGCAATACGTAGCGAAAACTCAAAACATTGCTACTCAATATTCACGTGATATGACCGAATTTGCATAATCAGGAGTCAACATGGAAGACGTTTTAATTTGCGATTTTATTCGTACCCCAATTGGACGATATGCAGGTGCCCTAAGTGCTGTACGTGCAGATGATTTAGCTGCATTGCCAATCAAATATTTAAAAGATAAACACCCGAACTTACCATGGAATACGGTAGACGAAGTATTTTTAGGATGTGCTAACCAAGCAGGTGAAGACAACCGTAACGTTGCACGTATGGCAACACTCTTGGCTGGCTTACCAGATACAGTGCCAGCCATGACAGTCAATCGCTTGTGTGCATCGGGTTTAGATGCTGTGGGACTTGCAGCACGCTCAATTAAAGCTGGTGAAGCGCAGTTTGTATTGGCAGGTGGCGTTGAGTCGATGAGCCGTGCGCCATTTGTACAAGCTAAACCAACCGAAGCGTTTAGCCGCACACCTGAAATTTACGACACGACTATTGGCTGGCGCTTTGTAAATAAGCAATTCAAAGCACAATACGGTACCGACAGCATGCCGGAAACTGCCGAAAATGTAGCTGAAAAATATCAGATTAGTCGTGAAGACCAAGATGTGTTTGCATTGCGTAGCCAACAAAAAACGGCTGCGGCACAACAAAACGGTTTCTTTAACGATGAGATTTTACCTGTCGAGATTGTAGATCGTAAGAAAAACGTGAACGTTGTTAATCGAGACGAACATCCTCGTGAAACAACACTTGAAGCACTCGCAAAACTAAAAGCCCCGTTTAAAAAAGAAGGTGGCTCGGTGACTGCCGGAAATGCCTCTGGTGTAAATGATGGCGCTGCATGTGTGTTAATTACCAACCGTGAATTTGCAGATACACATGGTTTAAAACCTTTAGCACGTGTGATTGGCATTGCAAGTGCAGGGGTTGAACCCAAATATATGGGTATAGGTCCTGTTCCTGCTGTGCAGAAAATTTTAAAGCAAACAGGTTTAACGCTAGATCAGATGGATGTGATTGAGCTGAATGAAGCATTCGCAGCCCAATCTTTGGCTTGTATGCGTGAACTCGGTCTAAAAGATGACGATGAACGCGTTAACCCAAATGGTGGTGCGATTGCGTTAGGCCATCCGCTAGGTATGAGTGGTACACGTTTAGTGATTACTGCAACACGTGAGCTAAAAAAACGAGGTGGACGCTATGCACTTTGCACGATGTGTGTGGGTGTTGGACAAGGCGTCGCACTGATTTTGGAAAATTTAAATTAATTCAGACGGTTTTAAAAATTACATAATGAGGAGAGAGGCGATGGACAGCCTTACAACGGATAATGTTGAACAATTAACACTTGCAGAGCTTAGAGAGCTGCAAACTAAACGGTTAAAACAAACCCTGACTTTTGTATATGAAAATAGTCCGGTCTATAAGAAAAAGTTCGATGAAGCGGGTGTACATCCTGATGACTTCGTAACTTTGGACGATCTGGCGAAATTTCCATTTACCACCAAACAGGATTTAAGAGACAACTATCCGTTTGGAATGTTTGCCGTACCGCAAGAGCAAATTGTGCGTTTACATGCGTCATCGGGCACAACGGGTAAACCGACCGTGGTGGGTTATACTCAAAAAGATATTAATACTTGGTCGGACATTGTTGCGCGTTGCTTACGCATGGCGGGTTTAAGTGCCAAAGATATGATTCAGGTTGCTTATGGTTATGGACTATTTACTGGTGGTCTAGGTGCACATTATGGCGCTGAACGCTTAGGTGCAACCGTGATTCCAATGTCTGGTGGACAAACTGAAAAGCAAGTTCAGCTCATTCAAGACTTTAAACCTACTGCAATTATGGTTACGCCATCGTATTGCGTCAGTATTATTGAAAAGCTGGAACAACAATTTGGTACTGCACGTAATACATCTTTAAAAGTCGGTATTTTTGGTGCCGAGCCGTGGACCAACGAACTTCGCCGTGAAATTGAAGAACGCCTCAATATTAAGGCACTCGATATTTATGGTTTGTCTGAGGTGATGGGTCCGGGTGTTGCGATGCAGTGCTTAGGTGAGGGCGAGGGATTAACGATTTGGGAAGATCATTTCTACCCAGAAATTATTAACCCTGAAACGGGTGAAGTCTGTAAAGATGGCGAACTTGGTGAGTTAGTCTTTACGACCATTACCAAAGAAGGCTTACCGATTATTCGTTACCGTACCCGTGATTTGACCCGTTTACTCGCTGGCGAAAATCTGGCAATGCGTAAGATGGATAAAATTGTGGGCCGTAGTGACGACATGCTCATTATTCGCGGCGTGAATGTTTTCCCGACCCAAATTGAAGAGCAAATTTTGCAAGTTCCGCATTTAGTTCCAAATTATGAAATTTTGGTGACTAAAAAAGGCCATATGGATACTTTGCATATTCGTACAGAGATGTGTCATAACTGTACTATACAGGCCAATCAACTTGCTCAGGAGTTGATGAAACGCATTAAAACCATGATTGGGATTAGCGTTACTGTAGAGGTTGTTACAGAAGCGACCTTACCTCGTTCGGAAGGTAAGGCAAAGCGGGTAATCGATATGCGTCAGATTGCTTAACATCAAGATCATTCAGGGTATAGAATCTATACCCTGAAACTAAACGCCAAGACATGAGTATGAGTGCAAAAATACAGCAAATAATTGATTCTGTTGTAAAGAATGAGACCTTAAGTGGAACTTCGCTTATTTCGACAATTTTTGGAGATTCAGTACTTCATCGGGGTGGAAATATAAGTCTTGCAAGCCTGATTCAATTATTAGAGCTATTTGGTTTTAATGACCGTGCTGTAAGAACCTCTGTTTTTCGTTTAGTTAAAAATGATTGGTTATGTTCGGACAAAATCGGCAGAACCAGTTTTTATCGAATTACCGATTCGAGCCGTTCGACCTATTTGCAGGCCGAGCAACGTATTTATAACGACCAGATGAAAGAGTGGGACCATTATTGGGATCTTATTCTGATGTCTAGCCTCGACACTGAAAATAAAGCGTTGTTAAAGAAAGAACTCGAATGGTTAGGGTTTGCCAATATTTCGACAAACTTAATGGCTTATCCGGGTTGTAACCGTATTGAACTGCAACGGTTGTTGGTCGACTTAAATATGAGTGAGCAAGTGGTGGTGTTTAAAGCCGAAACATTGCAGCTCTTTAATAATTCGGTCGATACAATTGGTCGTATGCTCAGAACCAACTGGCCAATCGATGAATTACGCCAAAGATATTTACAGTTTCTCGATATTTTTAGGGAAATTGGCGTGTTGCTCATGCAGGAAAATGAACAACTCGAACCTGTTCAGGCCTTTCAAATTCGAACTTTGCTGATTCATTATTATCGACGGATTTTGTTGAAAGACCCTGCATTACCGCTTGAATTGTTGCCAACCGACTGGCCTGCGATTAGTGCACGAACGTTATCAATGAATATTTATAAAAAAGTATTTGAACCTGCCGATGAATACTTCTTGTCTGTTGCCGCAACAGCAGAAGGACCAATGCCAAATGCCACAGCACATTATTGGCGCCGTTTCGGAGGTTTGGTTGCGACAAATGAGAGGTTAAATCATGCCTTGTTATAGTATTGACGGTGTTATTCCAGTCGTCAGCCCAGAGGCTTTTGTACACCCAACTGCTGTTTTAATTGGTGATGTGATTATTGAAGCGGGCGTATATGTGGGGCCATTTGCTTCATTGCGTGCCGATTTTGGCCGTATTCATATTAAGCAAAATGCCAACATACAAGATAGCTGCACCGTACATGGCTTTCCACAAAGCGTGACTTTAGTTGAAGAAATGGGGCACATTGGGCATGGTGCAATTTTGCATGGTTGCCGCATTGGTAAAAATGTTTTGGTCGGCATGAACAGCGTAATTTTGGACTGTGCCGAAATTGGTGAAAACACTATTATTGGCGCAAATAGTCTGGTCAAAACCAAAGATATAATTCCGGCAAATGTATTGGCAATGGGCAGTCCTGCCAAGGTTGCACGTGAGTTATCAGAACAAGAAAAAAAGTGGAAAACTAGAGGCACGCAAGAATACATTGAGCTTGCGCAGCGATGCTTAAACTCAATGCAAGAAGTTCAGCCTTTAAGCTCAGAGTTGGATGACCGCTTGACCTATAAGGACTTTAGTTCTTCAAACTATCAGATTAAACAAGATAGTGTTTAACGGCTTTTAATAAGTCGATTTCAATATACATAGATTTATAACATTTAAGGAATACTCGCACGAGTAGGGAGACGTTTGTGCAAAAAATGGAAACTACTGCGGTTGATCAATTCGCAGAGCTATTGGGTGTTCAAGTGCTGCATCGCAGTTTTGATGAAGCGCGTTGTCAGCTTAATGTGAAAGACGAACACATGAATGCATTGGGCGGCGTGCATGGTGGTGTTATATTTTCTTTAGCCGATATTACTTTTGCGATGGCTTGTAATGCAGGGGATGCGCCATATACAGGCCTACAAGCTGATATTCGCTATATGAGCGGTGCGAAAGATAGGGTGTTATTTGCAACGGCAACCAAGGTCGGAAGTAGTAAAAAATTTGCGCATTATGAAGTGGTGATAACAGATGGTTTAAATAATAGAGTCGCTTTATTTACATCTACCTGTTATAGGCTTGCGCCGTGATATGTATTTATGGGGCGAGGAGACTCAGAGGAGAAATTATTTAAATTAATAAAAGCGTTGAATAGGCTGGTTATGTTCCAAAGCTAAGTCATAGTTATCGTACTTAGCTTTGATTTATTGAAAAGGGTGTGCTTTAGTTAGACTACATTAGCTACTCACCTTTTATAAATAATGAGTCGTGAAGGGGCTTTATTTTTCAGGGTCTAGATAAACAACACCTAAATTAACTTTTTTATAAGGTCTGAATTCACCTTCATCAGCTTTTATTCTTTTATATTTCTCCTCAGAATAGTCTATATCCTTTACCTTAAACCCAACAAAACTAATATAAATTAAAGCAGCCATGTTAGAGTACTCATGCATGTCTGGTTTAAAAAAGTAATATTTTTTTGCAATAGGTTTTAATGTGAAACTACCATCTTTATTTAAAACAAGCTCGGGAGCATCATTTGGAGTTAAGCCATTAAATCCAATAAAGCCTTTTTGTAGTCTTAGAGGTTCTTTCGTAGCGTTATTATAAATATAGCCTGTCACTTCTGGAGTAAGATAAATTTCTTTCTGTGAGCAAGCTGAAAGAGTTACTGTCATACAAAAAAAGAGTAGCAGTGTTATTATTTTTTTCATTGTTTTGAGATTCCTGAAATAAATAAAAGCCCAGTTACATCTTTTTTATTTGCAACCATATTTTTATCCCAACTTGGAATTGCTGTTAAATTACCTTTGGCATATTTCATCAAATCTATTTCTCCTGATATAGGGTAGCTTGTCCCAGATTTTGGAACTTGCCAAATCTCTGATGAACCATGATGCGTTATAGAGTCCATGACTCCTCCATAAGCTTCCACAATAGCATGGCCAGTTTCATGAGCTATTGTTTCTTTAAATGACTTGTCCGATACCGTTTCTGGATAGAATCCCCACGTTGTTCTATCAAAATATAAATATCCAGTTATATACGCTGTTTTTCTTGATAGAGCTGAATTTGAACTTCTAAACATTGGGTCATTTGGATCAACATTGGTGACATATGTTAATTTCATTTCTGGCATAGCATTTACTTTAGAGATTTTTGCTTTTACAAAAACTTCATAGTTTTTGCCATCTAAAGAAATATTTTTACCCGTTGCATGGAATTGATTTCTACTCCAATAATAATTAATTCCATCAATTGATAATTGTAGAAGTTGTGAAAAATCCTTGGTTTGTGTTGAATAAGGTTGAACTCGACGTATTTTTATTTGACTTGCTGGGACCAAGTGTCCGCTATACAGCCCTTTAGCACCACCATCAACAAAATTAACTCTAAGGGTAATATCTACTTTTAATTTTTTTCTATTAATTACAATATCCATCCAGTCTTTATTAAAATATTTGAAATTAAAAGTTTTTTCATCTAAGGCTATAGCACTACCACCATTAATACCTTTAACTCTAAACATGACACCACTTGAGCCTGTCATGAATTTACTATCATATATGTCCTGAATGAATCCATCCCATTGGATTTTAAATTCTTTAGTACCTTGAAATGCCCCCTCGATTCTTTTTACTTCTATAAATTTTCCATCTTTTTTAACTTCTAAGACGATAGCCTCAAATATTGCATTAATAGTTGAACCAGAGAAAACTAAATTGCTATTACTTGGGGAACCATCTGGCTTAGGTGCTCCCAAAGGTATAAATGGTTTAAGCATTACATCTTTTAAAACAATTTCATTTTTCTTTATTGCATCATCCATAAAATTGTTTTTCTGTTGAGTATTGGTGGGCTGAAAACTAGAATTTGTGGTACTTGAGCTTCCACCACCACTTTCCCCAACAACATGGCTTTGTTGAGGTAGAATCGTGGCACCGCATGTCACCTTATCTCCAGCATAAGCTACTGGTTTGCCATCCATAATCACATGATCATGACTTTTAACCACTGTAGACCAACACTTACATTTAGGGCACATATGCCCATCGCCAGCTCTAACGAATAAATTACCTAGCTGTGAACTTCTAGATTGAGTTGATGGAATAATTCCGCCATGATCAGTAATAGCATTGTGAATAGCAAAACCTTTAGCCATGTTTGAATCCTCGAGAGTCATCATGGTTTAAAAAGTTTTTAGGGATTGGTTGATCTTGAAAAATTCGGATAGCAATTGAAGTATTTGGACTATCAATAATTTCATCGCCATTTTCCAAGCGGCTTCCTACTAAGGCTACTGACCTTCCATTAACAATGCAGGAAACACCTGCACCTGAAATAATTTTAGAAGTGGTTCCATCGGCATATATAGCCTCATCGCCTATAGAGGCAATAGTAATACCACCAATTTTATAGTCAGCATTTAAAACTCTAACCAAGCCACCATTTCGCGTTTTTGAACCATTCACAGCAAGATAATACACAGTATGTGGTTTGTGGTGATAATAAAGCTGCTCTGCCTCAATAGTTTGAGTAATATCTTCTTCAGATAATTTGAATAATTGCTCTACAGGTAATTCATTTAAAAACTTTGGTGTAGCCAAACTATAATTCCTTGTTACTTTTATGAATAGGACATATCATAACAAAGAAAAATATACAGATCTGTCTATTTTTGTGTGAACTTAAATAGCTTTTTTTCTTAAGAGGGAGAGGTTACAAGTCAGATGGCTAATCCAACTCCTAACAATAATAATATCTAAAATTTTTAATAAACGTTATGATAAAGTTTATAAAAATATTGATATTTAAGATCAAGATATGGAAGAACAAGCAAAAAAAGAAGCAGAATTAAATTCTGAAAATTTAAAATTCTTATATGAATATTTAAGTAAACAATATGAGCATGTTAAGACACAAACTGTTCGATTAGATGATAAAGCTACTAAGTATCTAACATTTGTTACTATAGTAATGGCAACAATTGGAATTATATCAAGATATTACTTTTTTGAAATTTCAAGTTATAGTTTTATATCTACTTTACCAATTATTTTTCTATGTATATCTTTTTTCTTAATTCTACATATTTCAAGATACTTATTATTAGTTTTAAAAGTTACTGATGTTAATAAGTTTTCTGCAACATCACAAATGAATAGTTATATAAAAACTAATAATATCGATGTTATTTATGAAGGCTTATCTGATGATCTTTCAACAATAATTGAAAGTTATGAAAGAAGTTTGGCTAATAAGAAAAAAAAATTAGAAAAATCCTATAGAGCAACAAGTATCTTAGGTGTAATTTTAATTTTACTACTTTTTTCAATTATTATAGATTTATCTACTAGAGGAGTTAAACCATCTAAATCTATAACCACGACTTGTATTATCGATTTGAGTAAGAAAAATGTCGAACACAACACCACCAAAGCCGCAACCACAACCTGCTCCACGACCACCCGTTGAGCAAGATTGGATCATTCATCAATCGCCAAAAAAAGAAAGCAGGAACTAAAATGACGGATAAATCAAAATCTAAACCAGCACCTACTCCTAGACCACCTTTAATTATTGTCGGTGATTCAAAACCTCCAAAAAGTAAATAAATTATCTATACTCATTATGCATAATTATCTTTTTATAATTTTTAATAATCAAAGGGCAGTTATAAAACTGCCCTTTGATTTGAAAATATAATTATTAGATTAACTGTAATGTAAGTAGAATAGGGAAATTCCATTAAACAGTACATATTTACAGTTTCATACCCCTCTATAACGCCCCACTTAACAATAACTTCCTCATTATTTAGCCTTACTTTTCTAATGATTTAATTTAAAACAAATGGCATTTTGCGTGCTTGACTGTAATAGGACAGGGCACTATTCTTTGCCTGCTGGCCACATTGCCAGACGGTCGTCGCGGACCGGTTTTTTCGACCACATCAGGATTATTTCTTCTGAGGAATAGTTTTGTGTGAGCATCTCCTCGTTCCCTCCCGTTGCGGTAGGACGGGAGAGGGACACCTTCGGGTGTGCTGGAGTCGAAACCAGTCCGCGAACCCTCTTCCGTTCTGCCACCATAATTTTAATGTCTGGCAGAACTCCCAATAAAAAGGAGTTGGCTTTGCACATCCATTATTTCTTGGCAACCTTTGCCAAAAGCTATAACGACACAGCTTAAAAATTTAAAGCAGCTTGATGACCTTTAGGGTTTTCAGGCTTTAAGTCTTTTTTATTTAAAACTTAGCAACAACAAAACTTGAGATGTGCCAAGCACAGTCTTTATAGGCTTTGCTGTGCCTTTTTTCTCCCAAAAAAGTATCTCATTAGAAACAACAAGAATTTATAACGGTAAAACTATGCCAAAGTTAGTTCTCCCAACACGTGCTATACAAGTTATTAATACGGCGATTTATTTATTTCACCATCACGGCTTTCATGCTGTTGGGGTCGACAAAATTGTGAAAGAGTGCCAAATTCCAAAAGCGACTTTTTATAATTACTTTCACTCTAAAGAGCGGTTTGTTGAAATCTGTTTGATCGTACAAAAAGAACGATTAAAAGAAAAAGTGGTTTCAATTGCTGAGTACGGCCAAGGCTCAAACGTGAAAGATAAACTCAAGGCGCTTTATCTTTTACATACCGACTTAGAGGGGCTTTACTTTCTATTATTTAAAGCCATTTTTGAAATAAAACTGACTTATTCAAACGCCTATCAAGACGCAATTAAATATAGAACGTGGTTAATCAATGAAATCTATAGCCAGCTTAGAGCACTTAAAACCGATGCTTCCTTTCAAGACGCCAAACTATTTTTATATATGATTGAAGGCGCAATTATTCAGCATCTAAGCTCAGATGGGGTAGACGACAGAGAAAGCTACTGGAATATGATTTCTAATGTCTTTCTTTAGACGTTTAAGCCTATGTTTGGGGGAGGAAGTCAAAATTAGAAAAGTTTAAATATTTAACTCAAAGTTTACTTTTACACGGTCTAAAACAATTAAGGTTCGATATGTTTTTACATCTTCATTATCCGCAAAATGTTTTCTAACTAAACTTTCAAAATGAGATAAGTTGTTGCTCAGCATGATAATGATAAAAGAGACTCCTCCATTCACAAAGTAGCACTGTTGAATTTCTTCAACAGAAGCAAAGTATTGCTTCGCTCTGTCCATAACTACAGAGCGGTCTTCGCTAAGTCGGACTTCAATAATAGAAGTAATTTTTTCTCCAAATTTTAGCGGATTTAAAATAGCGCAATTTCTTAAAATAATTTCCTTCTCTTCCATACGAGATATACGTCTTTGAACTGAAGCGGAGGATAGGCCAATTTTTTCAGAAATTTCTCGATGCGAAGTTTTATTGTCTTTTTGAAGTATTCTTAAGATTGCATAATCAAAATTATCTAAAGAAATATCTGACATGAGTAAATCTCTCATTAAGCTTTAAATATAGAGTTATTTAATCGTTTTATTGAGAGAAATAGAAGAAATATATTGATTATATAGAATTAAAATTTCAATCATTCCCAGAGTGGTAAATATGATGATTGAGACAAACTCCAAGCAAGGCATGGCATTTGCAGCCGCATTTCTATCTTTAGTTTCTGTGCAAATAGGAGCATCAATAGGAAAAGCCCTTTTTCCAATTCTGAGTGCAGAAGGAGTGACCTTAACTCGACTTGCTTTAGCAGCATGTTTCTTATGGATTGTTTATAAACCTTGGAGAGACTGGAATAGACAGACCAATTGGAAAAATCTCATTATTTATGGGGCCATCCTCACTTTAATGAATACTTTAATTTATAAAGCATTTTCTTATATGTCTGTGGGGATCGCGATTTCCATCGAAGTGTTGGGACCACTTACGGTTGCTATTTTAATGTCCAAAAATAAATTAGATTATTTTTGGGGAGCATTATCTCTTATTGGTTTGCTTTTTTTACCTATGGGCAATTCAAACAATAACTTTAGTTTTATTGGTATGACGTATGCGCTTGTGGCTGCCGTGGGTTGGGGACTGTATATTATTTATGGCTCTAAAGTTGCACAAGGGGGTGGAAGCTCTGTTGCGACTGGAATGTTCCTAGCAGCTTTGTTTGCAACACCTTTAGGGGCTTCTCACATTATCCATATTTTTGATAGTTATAAGATTCTTTTGACATGTTTACTCATGGCGATGCTGGCGAGTGCTATTCCATTTATATTAGATATGGTTGCGATGAAAAAATTGCATCCGCGAGTTTTTGGAATATTAGTGAGCGCATCACCAGCGGTGAGTGCTTTAGCTGGATGGCTGATTTTAGATGAACGATTAAATCATTTTCAGATCTTTGGTATAGCAATTATTATGGCATCGTGTGCAGGATGTTCTTATTTCTCCTATAAACGTAATACTGCATAAGCCCATTCATTTATGGTGACTTAGGTCTAAAAGCTAGATGAGTCGTGTGAAGGGGGAGAAATAATAATTAGAGAACCCCTCCTTAAAAAAGCTGATTCTGTACAAAAGAATATAAAAACAGCAAGTAACACTTACTCAAGTATCATTTTAATCTGATTGATATTTATACAATATAGTTACCAGATCACAAGGATATGAACTGATGAAATTTCTAAAATTTTTAACTTTTAGCACGATTCTAACTTTATCCGCACATAGTTATGCGACAGTGGGTGGTGGACAAAAAATTGAAGTATTGGGTTATCAGCAAAAAGAGAAGAAACTTTATGTATTGAGACACTACGAAGATGGTCGAGGACGTTTACCACAACTATATTATTATCTATTAAATAGTAAATCGCCTGACAAACTTATTGAAGTTAAATCTCTCTATATCAATCCAAAAACACATAAGATTGATTATGATCAAGATAGTACAGCATTTGATAAAGCGCTTAAAAAAATTAAAAGGAATTTAACTCCTTTGATCGTAAGTAATAGTAAGACTGTAAAAATTCAGACATTAAAAACTCATCAGAATCAAATATCAGCTTGGTTTGATCCTTCAGAAAAGATCACACAATATAAAACCGAATATGTTGTAAAATCGCCATCTTTACAAAGTAAGGCCCATGTGGCGGTTCATTACACCAAAGCAATAAAAATTTCCCAAAATTATAGCGTGCCTAAACACAATAATAGGTTGGTTGTAGTTAGATATTTGGGGGTTCCAGAAGAAACTGGTTATGACATTGAAGACCCTGTTTTACTACTGCCTGTGAAAAAATAAGTTTAAGAGCAAATTATTTTCTTGGTTCAAATCTGTAGCAGCAGGGCATCACTATCTGGATGTTTACGACAATATTGCCAGTATTGATCATTATCATCCTGCGATCATTGAAATTGTAAATGAGCAAAAGAAAATACCCATTTGCTATTTTCTAATCATTTTGAGAGTTAAAAATGGTTATATTTCAAAAAGGATTTTAATTTTTATATAATTAAATCAGTTATCTATAAAAATGAATGAATTAATTTATTCAAGATCAAGTTGATTATCGTCTTTAGTAATTTTAATTTTTAACTTTTTATATTTGCGTTTGTTTGGATCAATTGCAGAATTTATGACCTCATCTGAGAAAGAGGTGCATAACATTAATTTTGCGTATGCACGGTAGCCTATTAAAATTCTGCGTAGCGGATAGTCCGTTCTTGAAGAATAATATTCGATTCGCGAGTTAAGCTCTTGTAGTAGGGTCTGTTCGGCCATTCGAATAATTTTCTGTAAGTGGTTCATTGCAGCATATAGAGATTTATCTAATCAAAGAAGGGTTATTTTCACTAATATGAAATCTGGAAAATTAAATACTAATATTGCATATTTAAATATCCAAGACATACAAATTGTTTTTTATTACCTGTAAATTTAAGTAGATATATGAAATGCATAATGCATTGATAAATGGTAGAAAAATTACGGGTAACAACTCTTTTTAGAGCAACCGATCTATGTGTGTTATAGTCAATTTCGATTAATAATTGGCATTAAAATGGATATCTGTATTGGCGGCATACTTGATGGTCAAAAAAGAAAGAATGATCACACTCATTTCAAAGTAGACAACCATTATTCTGATCATGGTTCTCAATATAATAAAGAGTATTTTCATTTAGATGGGCAACTTCATTCGTTTTGGATAAGTGAAGAACTTGACTTCTATGAAGCACAAAAAAGAGTTGAATTAATACTGAATACGAAACTTTTAGTTACCTAAATTAAAATAAATAATTTATTATAAAAGAGGGTGGAATTTTGAAGCTATCCTCTTCATTAAAATAAACTTTAAATATTTTATAGATTTAATTTTTGAAATTTATCCATACATAATTATTCATGAATCTATTCTTTTATCCTGTAATCTAAAGAAAATAATTTAGTTTGGATTGTAGGTGTCTATATGGGAGATAAATTGATTGAAAAAGATAAACTTTTAAATTATCTTGCCCAAAAAAATGCAGAGAAAGAAATAGAGTGTGAATGGTTGAGGAATATTATTATTCGGTTAGTTGATGAGCTTGAAGATAACCGATTACAAGCACAGCTAATCCGACAAGTAAATGAAGAACTTATTTTATTAATACAAACACATGTCGATCCAGATTTTAATTCAAAAGATTTAAGTAAATTTAAAAATTAATTGGGTTTTGAGTTTTTAAAGGATCTGGTTGGAAGATTTTTTTATAAAAAATTAATATGAAAGAAGCCCAAAAAATGTACTTCTTTCATATTAATTAAAATTTTATCTTTTTATTTATTTTTTTCTTCATTATTTTTAATTGGTGAAGAATCTTCTGATTCAGATGGCTGGGCTGGTTTTTCAACTTTATCCTCATTTGGTTTTGGATCGGAGTCATTTTGGTTCTGAGTTGCTTTTTTTGAAAAGTCTTTAAAATCAGACATTTTAAGCTTCTTAATAAGAGTAGTGAAGTTTGATAGTATACCTTTCACTGAGTTACATTGCGGTAGTTATGGGAGTGGTATGTAGTGATATGTTCCTTTATATACTTTAATATAGATATTATTTTTTAAAAAATATCTTATATGTTGATTTAAATAGTAAAATTTAAATCAAGGATGAAAATTAATAGATATTTTAAATCTATTTTATTTATATAGTCTGCAAAAAAAATATGATATCCACATCTGTGGTTAAAATATAAAAACTTTATGATGTTGTTTTTGTGGGTTAAATTTGTACTTGAGGTATGAGCGTAAAGTTAATAAACTTAAAATAATAAAAAATATAAGGGTTTAAAGTATTTATTCTGTGTGGTGATTAAAATATATGTATTGTGACAATAAACAACAGTATCACATTCAGATACACTTGCGCTGTATCTATATAAAGGTAAAGGGACTATGTTAACTAAGTGCTAGATAATCATCTGCACACCATTAAATAGGAGAGACTCTAATGTCTCAGGACCAAGTTAAAAGCGATCAAGACAAATCAAAAGAGCAACAACAGCAACAACAAGATGGTAAAGAGTTTGAACCTAAAACTCCTGAGCAAAATGACGTAGAAAAAGTCAATCAAAATGATAAAAATGAGAAAAAATCATAATATAGAAATTTATATTTTTTCTTAAAAATATTGGTTGGTAGAAAGAATAACTATTCTTTTTGCCAATTTATAAAATTAAGAGGAATATTTTAATATGTATTTTATAATAATAATTTTTATCTTACTTATTTTTGCTTATATTTTATTTAAGGTTTTTTCTACAGTTAATCTAGAGCTCCCCGAAAGCACCCTAAAAATAGCTGGAAAAATATTTACAGAGAACAAAAATTTTTTTGAACATGAAATAATTGTAATTTTATACCAAGAAGAATTGATAACTTTAGTCGGCAACCAAAATGGTGGTAGCGTGAAAGTCTTTAAAAATGCTGTAATATGCCTCGAAAAAGAAACAAATAAAATCGCAGTATATATAGATACTTTAAGAGTCGGATATCTTAATAAAATAAACTCTTCTAGTTTTGTTAATTTTTTAAAAATAAAAGGTTTTAGTGAGACAGATGCTTTTGAAGTTGATGCCGTTATAATGAGTGAAGAATCAAATCAATGGAGTGTGAAGCTAGACATACCATACGATATGGAAAAGTTTAGGTTTGATAAATATTAAAATCCAATAAATATTTGATTGATATTTTATAAGATATATTTTGGTACATTTTTTTTAGTATTGAAAATAAAAAGAGATCATAATTATTGTAGTGATAATAAAAAGGAGAAAAGATATGGAACTTAGAGCCGTCAAAATGCATAAAATGTTTAGAGAGTTTCAGGATGAAAAGGCACTGGGCTATGTAGGGGAATATGATGAAAAACATGATCTTGTAGCTGTATATAATATTTTTAAAGAAAAAATGAAGAAAATAGACGGAACCTATCAATGGATTCTACCTTCATCGGGTGAAGTGTTTTTTGTTGAAGAAGATCCACTCTATGTTCGTTAATTAATTTTCCCGTCTAAAAAACCACAAGGATATCAGCTAATGAAGTTTCTAAAAATTCTAAGTTTTAGTGCTATTTTTACGTTATCCGCACATACTTATGCGACAGTGGGTGGTGGACAAAAAATTGAAGTATTGGGTTATCAGCAAAAAGAGAAAAAACTTTATGTATTAAGACATTATGAAGATGGTCGAGGACGTCTACCACAATTATATTATTATCTGTTAAATAGTAAATCACCCGATAAACTTATTGAAGTTCGATCTCTATATATCAATCCAAAAACCCATAAGATTGATTATGATCAAGATAGTAGTGGATTTAATAAGGCTATAAAAAAAATTAAAAAGAATTTAACCCCTTTGATCGTAAGTAATAGTAAGACTGTAAAAATTCAAAGATTAAAAAGTCATCAGAATCAAATATCAGCTTGGTCTGATCCTTCAGAAAAGATGACACAATATAAAACTGAATATGTTGTAAAATCGCCGTCTTTACAAAGTAAGACCCATATTGCGGTTCATTACACCAAAGCAATAAAAATTTCCCAAAATTATAGAGTGCCTAAACAAAATAAGAGGTTAGTTGTCGTTAAATATCTGGGGGTTCCAGAAGAAACTGGTTATGATGTTGAAGACCCTGTTTTACTACTACCTATGAAAAAATAAATTTAAGAGTAAATTATTTTCTTGGTTCAAATCTGCAACATACACAACATCTGTGTATATTCAGCTCAAGACTTATCTGCACTTGGCTGTTTTAATTTATGCCTGCTTTATAACCCCCACTTAACAATAACTCACTCATTATTTATCCTTACTTTTTAATGATCTATTTTAAAGCAAATGTCATTTCGTGTGCTTGACTGCAAAAGGGTTGGACACTATCCTTTGCGTGCTGGCCTACATTGCCAGTCGGTTTTGACGGACCGCTTCTCAGAGCATTAAAAGAGCTTTCTTTTAGTGTTTAGCCCCTCGTGCCCCCCTCTAAGGTGGAACGGGAGGGGGGACACCCTCGGGTGTGCTGGCCTCTGAGACCAGTCCGTCAACCCCTCTTTCGTTCTGCCACCATAATTTTAATGTTTAGGCAGAACTCCCAATAAAAAGGAGTTGGCTTTGCACATCCATTATTTCTTGGCAACCTTTGCCAAAAGCTATAACGACACAGCTTAAAAAATAAAGCAGCTTGACGACCTTTAGAGTTTTCAGGCTTTAAGTCATTACGGCTCAAAAAAACTTGCATCAACAATAAAACTTGAGATGTGCCACGCACAGTCTTTACGGCTTTGCTGTGCCTTTTTTTCTCCCCAAAAAGTATCTCATTTAGAAACAACAAGAATTTTTATAACGGTAAAACTATGCCAAAGTTAGTTCTCCCAACACGTGCCATACAAGTCATCAATAAGTCGATTGATTTATTTCACCATCGCGGATTTCATATTGTTGGGGTCGACCGAATCGTGAAAGAGTGTGAAATTCCCAAAGCAACTTTTTATAATTATTTTCACTCTAAGGAACGGTTTGTTGAAATCTGTTTGATTGTGCAAAAAGAACGTTTGAAAGGAAAAGTGGTTTCAATTGCTGAGTATGACTGTAACACTAATGTGGTTGATAAGCTTAAGAAGCTCTATTTCTTACATACAGATTTAGAAGGGCTGTACTATTTATTATTTAAAGCCATTTTTGAAACGAAACAGACCTATCCAAACGCCTATCAAGTTGCGATTAAATATAGAACGTGGCTAATCAATGAGATCTATAGTCAGCTTATAAAACTAAAAACCGATGCGACTTTTCAGGATGCAAAACTATTTTTATATATGATTGAAGGGGCAATTATTCAGCTTTTAAGTTCAGATGGGGCGGACCAGAGGGAAAGGGTGTTGGATTGTTTTTTTGTGGGGTTGAATGGATGTAAGGGAATAATTTAAATGATAGGCCTTATGCCACCTTTAACTGATTAACTAGACTAGTATATTCAAAAGATTAGAAAGAAATTTCTTTAGAAAATTGCATGGCTCTTGAGATAAAGGATTAAGTCAAAAAACCATGCAATTTATAAATAAAGACTTTTAAAGACCTCGAAGCTTATTTAATTCGATACCATGTTTGGTTCCGTCCAATTGCAGAGATACCAATGTATCCACGAGCGATAAGTTTGCTCCCATCGGGTGACATTGTTGCACTAAAACGATATGTCTTATCTGACTGTGGATCGAGGATAGATCCTTTGTCATATTTATTTTGACCTACACTTTTTAAATTTTTGACGATGGTTAAACCAATTAAAGATTTGTTTTTGTAGGTACCTTCACACATCGTACATTTATTGGCTTCACTCGGAACGAGTATTTTTTCGATGTTAGCAGACAGGTTACCATTTTTATCTTCGCTAAATTTTACCAGTGCTCTGGGTTCATTGGTTGCATCATCAATTGTTTTCCAAACGCTGCCATGTAGTTTGTCTGAAGCAAATGAATGAATCGAATAAAAGCTGAGTAAAAGTAATAATAAATATTTTTTCATATCAATAGTTTCTCTAATTAAAAACAGATGGCTTTAATCGCCAGAATGATTCATTTTAAATTTAACTTCACAATCTTCTTTATATTGAATCAATAAGATAAATAATATGTAAAGTTATAATCTATTTCCCGTAATATTATTTTGATCGTTTTTTTTATGCAATTGCGATAATGGACATAATTATTAAATATGGCCTTAAAAGCCGATGATCAGATTATTAATAATCTTTAGAAGTAGGGCGAGTAGGTTGGTATACATGGTGATCAATGTTGACAAAATATCTGCTTAAAAGAAATAAAAAAACATCAACTACTTTTAAAATTAATTAGATTGTGTGTAATTCATCACAATTTATAAAAATAAGATGGAAATCATGTGTTTAGTATTGATTGACAGTCCGCAATATTAAGTTTTATAACTAAAAGATCCTGAAAACTGTTTCTTTAACCAGAACAGAGAAATAACAATATAAAGACGAATAGATATTAGAACGAAAATATAAGGAGAAGAAATGAAAGTCATTAAATACGCCTTATTTTCTCTTATGGGAATGCTGATAATAAATAGTGCAGATGCCGGAAATACATCTACATCATTGAAGGTCAGTTTAACTATTGTAGAAACGTGTGAAGTTTCCACACAAGGAAATTTAGATTTTGGTTCAGTTGTTCGCTCTCAGCCAGTTGCTGGTGCAAGAACGGATGTATCTGTCCAATGTAGTCAAAATACACCGTATCAATTGGCGGTAACTTCAGACAATAACTTTGAACTTAAATCTGCTGCAAGCACAGCATCTGTTGCATATGTACTCTATCAAGATGCTGGTCATACTCAAATTTGGGGAGGGTCGGGAAGTAAAATACGTTCAGGAATTGCAACAGGAATGAAAGAAACTATTCCTATTCATGGGGCAATTACATCGAGTACCAATGTTCAGGCAACCAAGTATGAAGATTGGGTTCGTGTGAATGTCATATATTAAGAGTAGAAAAAAGTAATGATGAATATAAGAACCACCGAAACATTTAACAAATCAACAGCAACCGATACTCGCCATCCTTTTCAACAGGTGCTCGATGAACACACGGTAAAACCTGTTGTGTAGGATGGTCTACCGCCAGACGCCACAAATGTCCTGTGCCTAAATTTACAGGTTGGGCGTTAGATTTAGGCTGGTAATGCAAATCAAAAAAATACTCTGCCAAGAAGGCTTCAAACTTAGCATCTGGGCCTTCATATAATGCTTTGAGCTTTTCTCTAATTTCTGGGATTAAAACTTTTTGTTCAACCTGATCATTGGGCACAATATCGCTAGCAGCGCCGTGATAGGTACATAAAAAGGTGTATGTTTCAATGGGGGAGCGATCAACATGAAATGAATATACGTCTGTTGAAATGAAATCTAGCTCTTCATCGCGTTCATAATGTTTAAGCAAATTAAGTACAGGTGATGCACCAAATTCAGTTAACTGCTCGATATCTTGTAAAATAGTTTTCCTTGCCAAATTGCCTTTGTCAGAAAGTTGTAGCGCTAAAAGCTCTTCAATAGAAACTTCTGTAATATTTTCTTTTAAATGAAGTTTATTCACAATTTCTTTAAAGTCACCAACCAAATTTCTGTGCCAACACATCGCATTTGCCTCTCCTTGAAACTTTGTACTTATAAGTTCAGAGAAACTAAACACTTGCCTAATTTGATTGCTGTCAGAAAACGTATTCTTCATATGAGAAATAAAATAATTGAGCATGTCTAATTATAGCCTGAGATTAGGCGAAAATATTCTAGTCCAGCTTATTAAGTAGATTTAACCTTACTTCAGAAGTAATATTATTTGCCTCTGAAGTAAGGTCTTTAAAAGTCGAATAATTTATTTACCACTCATATTTCACACCCACTCGAAAATTAGTTGGAGCGCCGTAATAGCTATTTGTGGTGGCTAAATGGTATTTCTCATTAAATAAGTTATTAAGGTTGAAGTTGAGCATAAGATTATTGTTCACCTTATAACGTGCCATTAAGTCGACCAAAGCGTAACTTTCTTGAGTAAATCTACCTGTTGCGGAGACCGCATTTTTTTCATAAATTTCGCTTTGCCAACGAACACCGCCACCAATGGTGAGGGCTTCATCAAGATAAGGCAGGGTATAGGTGGTAAACAGTTTGGCTGTGTTATTTGGTACACCGGTATTTAATCGGTTGTCTTGACTATCTTTTGATAAGTTACGGCTGAAGCTTGTGGAAACTTGCCATAAATCAGTCAACTTACCTGTCGCTTCAATTTCAAAGCCACGGCTTTTGGTGCCAGATTCTGTGCGATAGGCTTGGGAACCATCTGGGGCAAATACATCTGCTAATGCAATCGCTGTATTGTCCTCTTTTGTTTGATAAATAGCAGCACCAACATTTAACTGATTATCAAAAAACTCACCCTTAATACCCAGCTCGGTACTATTACCTATTAATGGGTCTATGTATTCGCCTGTAACAGCTTTCTTATCTTGCGGTGAAAAAATATTGGTGTAGCTTGCGTAAGCAGTCCAGTTGTCAGTGAAATTATAGGTAATACCTACATATGGAATCACCTTGCCACTTTCTTCTTGTGTTGTGTAGGTGGTCTTATTGTTAGCATCTGAATGGTTGCCCGTTACACGTTCCCAGTCTTCTACACGGGTGCCTAAAATGACTGCAAGATTATCGGTTGCTTTAAGACGAACAGCACCAAAAATAGATTGGCTACGATCATCGCCACTGTACCAACCATCTATTTTTGTTTCGGGGCGATTAGGTGTACTGCCATCCCAAGCAAAAATATTTTTTAGAGTCCCATCCCATGTCATTCCGTTATTCCAGCCAGAATAGGTAGGGCGCTTATTTTTGCTTTTTGTGTAGGTTGTCCCTAACACCACATCATGAGTTTGATTAAACAAATCAAATGAACCGTTTAAGGTTAAGTTAAATAAGTCTTGAGTTGGACGATAATCCCAACGGGTTGCATATAACATCGCCCCGCTGCCTGTGGCTTTATCGATCCCTTCACTTGAGAAGGTATAGCCAACAATTTCATCTGAATCTGTAATGGTTCTAGACACCACACCTTTTAATTTCCAACGGTCATTAAACTGGTGTTCAATATCTGCAAAGTAAGATGTGGTTGAACGATCGGAACTTGTCCAGCTCGCTGCCGCTGAATCTGAGCGAGACCAATTAATGAGTGTGCCATCTGTATAAAAGCTTGGTAAGCCACCTCTAGCGACCCCAGTCATATCAATTTGTTGGTAACTCACACCTAAACTTGCTTTGGTTTGGTCATTTAAATCAGCTTCTACTACCGCATAAGCAACTTTACGTTCTTCGTTGTAACGGTCGATATAGGAGTCTGATTTTTGGTAGGCAAAAAGAGTACGGCCACGAATACTTCCTGATTCATTCAGTGGGGTGGAAACATCAATATCGGCTCGGTAATAATCCCAAGAACCGATGTCGGCACTCACCGAAGCTTTAAAGTCTTGTAATGGTTTTTTTCGGACCAGATTGATACTTGCGCTTGCACTTCCGGCACCTGTCATTAAGCCATTTGCACCTCGGACAACTTCGACACGGTCAAATAAAGCCATATCTTGACTTTGGAAAATACTTGAATATGAACTAAGTAATTTGACACCATCGAGTAAATAACTATCCACTTCTTGGCCACGTGCGTAAATGGGCGAATTATCACTGCCAATATTTCCGCCTTGTTTAATAGAAAGGCCTGCTGCCTGACTCACAACATCAGTTAATTGGGTGAGGTTCTGATCTTTCATTTGTTGATTGGTGATTACACTGACCAGCTGAGGTGTTTCTTTCAAACTTAAAGTTAAGCCCGTAGAGGCAGTGGTGGCTTTCGCTGTGTATAACCCAGATCCTTCAGTTGTTAGATTTTCGCCATGTTCGGCATTGATATGAATCGTTGCTAAATGAGCTGTACTCGTTTCACCAGCCGCCGTATCAAGTTCATTATTATTTGCTTTAGTTTTAATGGCTTCTAACTGAAAAACTTTGGGTTCAATTGGAGCGGGCGAAGCCTTTATTCGGATGCTATAACCGCCGTTGTTGACTTTAACAGCTTCAAATGGATGATTTTGTAATAACAGGCTTAAAGCATCGTCAACAGCGTAATTCCCTTTAAGCGCTTTGCTTTTTGTTTTTGAAAGGCTCGCATTATCGTAGCTAATGGTCGTACCTGTTTGAATCGCTAGTTGCTTAATGGCCTGATCAAGTGTGCTTTGATTAATTGAAATGCGATAAGTTTGCGCAGCGTAAGCAGAAGTTGTGGTAAGCGCCGTGACCACCAATGGCGTACTCCACAGCACTGCACGTATAGCCAAAGCCAATTTACTTTTTGCTTGATAATCCTTCATGTGGTCTTCTCGACAGAGAGTGTATTTCTCTATAAGTCGAACCAGATCAAAAAAAGGGTCACATTTTTTTATCTTTTTTTAATATTTAACAGATAAGGACTGTAATAGGTCAGTTCAAGTTGATGGCTATAGGCCAAAGTTTCTAAGCTTTGCTCTGGATTTTTTAGAGAAAACACGCCAGAAATCTTAATATCTTTCAATTCCGGATCAATGCTATAGGTTCCCTTTTTATAGCGGAATAATTCATCCAATACTTTTTGGAGTGGCCATTGATCTACGACTAAAAGTTGTTGCGTCCAGTAAGGCTGATCATTATCGAGTGGAAGTGATTTTGAAATATATTTTTCGTCAAAAAAAGCACGCTGGCCTTGTTTTAATATCTGTCGTTTAGATGAGTTCTCTGGCTCAATGGCTACTGCGTGCTTATACACTTTAACTTTTGTTTGTTCGCTATTTTCTTGTCTCACTGAAAATTGAGTTCCTAAGGCTTCTACCGAACCATTCTTGGTTTCGACAATAAATGGCCGATGTTGAGCATCCTTTGCTGTTTCAATATAGATTTCGCCATCTATTAATTTTATTTGACGTGTCTTTTGTGTGAAATTTATATCGATATAGCAATTACTTGCCATAATGAGTTGTGAACCATCTTTTAACGATACTTTTTTAATTTCACCGACTTTGGTGTGATAGTCGGACTGCCATTTTTCCCAAGGGATGAAATATACCGACAAGCCAACAATGATTAAACCCGAAAGACTTAACAGCATATTACGTTTAGCAGCGAGATTAAATTTTTGATTGGACTGGACTAACGCTTCGGAAGGGAAGTTGCCTGCAAGGTTTGATAAACCGTGGCTAAATTTTTCCATTTGCAGGAGCGCTAATTGATGTTCTTTTTTTTCAGCTTTCCATTGCTCAAACTGTTGCTGCTGTAACGCTGTCATTTCCCCTGAATGCAAAAGTACCAACCAATCTGCGGCTGCATCTAAAACATGGTGAGGGATTTTCGTAATATCTGACATAGGGTAGCAATTTAAGCATGTTTAACGGATTTAATTATAGAGGTCTATACATGCTAAAAAAGCTTGTTTCATATCTCTTTTTACAGTGGCCTCAGAAATATCCATTTTTTCACTAATTTCTCGGTAAGTCATGCCATCTAGTTGAGACATCAAAAACACTTGAGCTGTTCGGGTAGGTAGTTTTTCTAAAATTAAATGAACCTGATACAAGGTTTCTTGAATATAAACTTCATGTTCGGCAGAGGGGTAATATTCTTCTGGAAGATGTTGTAGGGCATCGAGATAGAGATTTTCAATATGCTGACGACGCCAGTGGTCAATAATGACATGCTTGGCGATTCCCATTAGCCATGCTTGTGGCTCTTTAATTTGTTTAAAACTATATTCACTTTTTAAAGCACGATAAAACACTTCCTGACTCAGGTCTTCAGATTGATGATGATGCTGAAGCTTATGTTTAAACCATGACAAGAGCGTGGTTTGCTGAGAACGGTAAATTTGGCTAAACCATACTTGTTTATCTACATTCAGGTTCATAGCAGAGGAGCCCACAAATTGGTAATGAGTAGCACAATTAAACAAACATTTAAGATATTCTTAAATAGTAATGATAATTATTATTAATATCAATCATTGAAACGATATATTCTAAAAATGGTAATGTTCTAATTTTTCACTATTTAAAGCCTGTACCTTAGTCGCTGAGGGATGTATCGTTAGGGAATAATACTTTAAAATTATAGGGTGATTGAAAAAGCAACATCATTCAATTAAACAACTGGACTGTACCACCACAATTAAAACAACACCGATCTCAAGAAGAATCATATAAAGAACAAGGGAATAAAACATGAAGTTTTATTGGTGAATATTGAAAAGGAAAATCAATGATCAAGATGGGGGTCTATGAAGAAATATTTTACGGTTGATTTATTTATGATAGCTTCGTCTTACTTTAAAAAACGTCAGAAAAATTACCGCGCCGTAAAGGATCAGCAGCTTACAATCGCAGCAAAAGCGAATATCTTTATTTGCATTATTTTTTGCTTGTTTTGGACCATATATTTCGCATTTTCTCAAATGTGGTTGATTGTTGGTATGGACATCTTTTTTACACTGATCTCCATATTTAGCCTTTTTCTCATTTATATAAACCGTGTTTCAGCGGGCATTCTTTTATCTCAAGTCGTTTTGCTTGTTTTTCCAGTTATTTTCTGCTTATTTTTTGATGTAGCTACAAATGACCGTCCGCAGGTTGCTCAATTGTTTTTACCTGCTGGGGCGATATTGGGGTATTTAAATTACCGTAGAAATCCAAGCTTTTTACAAATCGTTTTAATTCTATTGTCGATTGGGTGCTTTATATTTTTTAGTGGTAGCTCTTTTAATCTTGAGAGCGCTATACCTTTGCCCGAAGATATTCGTGACCATGGTGGCTGGATTGCAACTTGTGTCGCTACCCTCATGATTTGTATTTCAATTTACACCATGCAATTAGAGATACAGACAGAAAATACCATGGTGCAAGACCTACGTTTAGCACTGGCAAAAGAACAATTTGAGCTTTTTTATCAACCGCAAATCAATGCTTCTGAAACACTAATTGGCGCAGAAGCTTTATTACGATGGCAACATCCTGTTTTAGGTTATGTTCCCACAAAAGATTTTATTCCCGCGGCTGAAAATTTTGGATTAATGCCAGAGATTGGGGAGTGGGTATTGGCTCAGGCTTGCAAAGTTTTAAAAGATTGGAGTAGAAAAGACGAGACCAAAGATCTTACACTTTCAATCAATATTAGTGCTGATCACTTCATGCAACCAAACTTTGAGCAGACTGTGATCGGGCTGATTCAGCAGTATGAGATAAATCCATCTCGACTCATATTAGAAATCACTGAAAATATTGCTTTAACGAATTGTGTCAGCATGATTGAAAAAATGTATATCCTATCTAAACAAGGAATTCAGCTTTCTCTTGATGATTTTGGTACAGGATATTCATCTTTAAGCTATTTACAAAAGATGCCGATTAGACAAATCAAGATTGATCGTAGCTTTGTACAAGCAGCTTTGGATGATAAACGTAGTAATAAATTAGTCACTGGTATTATTAAAATTGGACTAGATTTGAACCTACAAGTGTTAGTAGAAGGAATTGAAACTGCTGAACAGTTTAGCGCTTTTAAAAACAATGGCTGCACGGAGTTTCAAGGCTATTTATGGGGATACCCCATGCCTTTAAAAGATTTTCTTAAACAAGTACCACATCTGAATAGTTCGGATTAATTTTTGATTTCATTGGATTTTCTTCTTATTTTTATGAGTTTTTTAAATAAAAAAAGAGAGCTTGAGCTCTCTTTTTTCTTAACTTTGTTATGTTTGTTTATTGCGTTTAGCTCAATGCTTCTTAAATTAGCTGATCATTTAAGGATCTTACTTTTTATCCAAAGAGATAGTTCCAGGACCAGTGAACGCTAATAAAATGAATCCCCCAATAATGCTTATATTTTTGTAAAAATTAATCATATTAGGATGAACGGCATCACCTGTCATATTCCAATAAGCATGGCCGATGATTGCAGTTCCTAATGTGTACAAAGCAAAAATTAAAGCCACTGGACGGGTAAAGAAGCCAAGCACAATAAGAAGAGAACCACCTACTTCCATTGCTACAGCAATAGCGGCTGCAAGAACAGGAAGAGGGGTATGTAATGATTGCATGTAACCCACGGTTCCCTCAAACCCAATCAATTTTGGTATACCTGAGATGAGAAAAAGAGCAACTAGCAGTACACGTGCAAGTAATAATAAAATTGATCTGGCACTTTTTAGTTCAAAATATTGTAAGTTATTCATTTGAAATACACCTTATATGTATATTGTTGATAGTGTGATAGAGAGCACCTTTAATCATTTTTGATAGTTCTAATTAGAGTGATTGTACTCTTATAATTCTATATCGATAGCCGAATCAGCCCATACCAAACATGGTGTTCCTGAGTATGAGTATAGTATCACCTAGAATGTTTCACAATTGCACCCACTGAACCTAGATATCTTTGTCTTTAAAGAATTTCCTTATTCGTTTGCTTATGGGCAGTTCCGACCTATAAAACTGCAAAGATATTATTTAGAATAAATTTAAATTAACTGGTGATATGTAATAACAACTAAACATTGATGGTGAAAGATACGGATATTTATTAAACGGGTCACATCATGTCAAGCTTTAAAATAAATACACTTTTACTTTCCCTTATCTCTTGTTCAGTCTTTTTTTCAGGGTGTAATGACAGCAATTCTTCTGATGATAATTCGGCAGCAAATCAAGAAATACCCGCAGCGCCAAAGGGTGTAGGCTCTGAGGATACTGCTCCAGTCCCATCAAATATCACCACCATTGTAGATTCATGGGTGACCAATCAACGTGGCGATGCACGTTATGCAACGGTTGAAACAAATGCTGGGGTACGTGTGCTGAGTGGCTTTTTAGATGTATGGACGCCATCAAGTTTGTTTGTAGATGCAGGCCAATCTGCTGAGGCAAAAGACGGCTTTCCTGCCGTAGTCGCATCAAACTGGACAGGTTTACCAGGTGACAGTACGGACGGTACAAAAAAGAATGCGGATGTATTGAACTACAATATTAATTATTCCATTCAGACCACCCATAAACGTACAGAAGAAGAAGCTATTCGTGCTTATTTGGATGATAGACGTGGAAAAAGTTATAGCGTAACGACAGGGATGGGAGCATTAACCGATCCATGGCGAAAACTCACTGGGCAGACCACCACAATCAATTCAGTGCCAGCCGATGCCGCACAAGTAAAATATGATGACAAAGGAAATAATAGTGGGCTGACGACGGCTGATGGAAACGCCAACTTTGGAAAAGTCGTTGAATTTGTTCAAGCGATGGGGAATAACTCATCAACAGAGTCTGCAAAACGTTTTTATAAATATGCTCGTCCGTGGCGCTGGAGTTCTGAAGTTATTGTAGTGCCTAGTTTAGAGTCTGCAAAAAGTAGTACGCCTGCAACTGACGGTGGATTCCCAAGCGGACACACGGCTGAAGCTGGCCGAAATGCAATTGCGATGGCTTATTTAGTGCCTCAGCGTTATCAGGAACTAATCGCTCGTGGTTTAGATTTGGGTGATTCACGTATTATTGCGGGAATGCATTCAGCGATGGACGTAATTGGCGGACGACTTCAGTCGATTGCCGCAGATGTTGCAAACTTAAATGCCATGACTGTAGAGCAACGAAAAGAAGCTTATTTACAAGCTCAAACACAGCTTATGAAAGAAACCAATAGCTCAACGTTTGAGTCGTTTAATAGTTTGTCTAAAACACCGTATGATGCGAATGACCGTTTTGCCGATCTTGAAAAATTAAAACAGCAGGTGAATCATTGGATGACCTATGGTTTTAACCAAATTGGCGATAAAACAAAAATAGCCACTGTACCTAAAGGAGCCGAAGTTTTATTAGAAACTCGACTTCCTTATTTAACTGCCGATCAGCGCCGTGTAGTTTTGAAATCGACTGCTCTTGCTTCGGGTTACCCAGTCATGGACGACGTAGAAGGATATGGTCGTTTAAACCTGTTTAGAGCGGGCGCAGGTTATGGCAGCTTTGATGGCGACGTAAATCTGAACATGGATGCCAGTTTAGGTGGCTTTAGCCAATATGACCAATGGAGTAATGATATTACGGGTGCAGGTAAACTCACCAAATTAGGCACGGGAACTTTAGCACTGACAGGAAATAACGCGTTTACTGGCGGTATTGATTTAAAGCAAGGTGGTTTAGAAATATTGTCTGAGCATGGTGCTGGTCAAGGTGATATTTATATGCATGAAAATAGCCTATTAAAAACCAAATCAGCTAAAACAGTTAACATTGCGGGTAATTTAACTCAGCTTGCAGGGACCACATTCAACATCACGTTTAAATCGAATGTACTTCCAGCAGTTCAGGTGGCAAATACGCTTACTTTAAATGGAACATTGCAGCTCGTCACAAAAGACAATTTAGCGGCAGGAACGTATACGGTGTTATCAGCTAAAAAAGTCCAAGGCACCTACAAAAAAGTGACACTGAATGGCAAGGATATTATGCCAATCTATCAAAATAATAGCGTTAAGTTCACGGTGTCATAAGCGTAACTCGGATAAACAACATCCATAGTTAAAATTTAATTGGGCCACTTCAGATGTGTAATTAAACAATTCTGAAAAGTGGCCCGGCTAAGCAATATGTTTGAATAATGGAAAAATATATCTACATACGAATTTTGCTATAGATAGATTTTACATTCTCGGGGCTAATTGCCAACATGTGAATCGCACCGTGAATCATTCCGTCTAACAAATGAAAGTTCACCTGAATACCGGCATCCCACAGTTTTTGAGCATATCTTTCACCATCATCACGAACGGGATCATATTCACAAACAAAAATGGTTGCATCCGGCAGACCTTCTAAAGACTGAGCGAGTAACGGGCTTACAAGTTCATTGTGTTTTTCACTTTCATCTTGCACATATTGATCCCAGCAATAAACCATTGTGGATGAGTCCAAACCATAACCTTCCGCGTATTGGCTATAAGAGTTGCTACTCATGGTTGCATCTAAAGCTGGGTAGAAAAGAAGTTGATGGCTCACCTTAATTTCTGGGTATTGTTTTGACAGTAGACATGTGGCGGTAGCTATATTTGCGCCGGCACTATCTCCACCTACAGCAATACCGTTTGGATCAATTCCAAATAGTGAAGCATTCTCATGGATATAGCGGAACGCCGTAAAAAAATCATTTAAAGGTGTTGGGAACTTAAACTCTGGAGCCAAACGGTAGTCCACAGAAAATACAACCTGTTGAGTTGATTCTGCTAATAACCGACATGAGCGATCCCATGCATCTAAACTTCCAAGACACCAACCTCCACCATGAGCAAAAACCAAAGCCGGTCGTTGCTCTATGTTTTCGAGTGAATAGGGAACATAAACACGAACTTCAATTTCGGTGCCGTCAGAAACAGCAACATAAAAACTTTGCTGATAGCTTGCATCATGCTGAATGCCTTGCTGATCAATAATGTCTTTATTTACTTGTTCTCTTAGCTCCTGTAACGAGTTTACAGCCTGTGTGGTTGGTCTGGACTTAAGCCAGCTTTCAATTTCAGCAAGTAGAGGCATAGCTTTTTTCCTGCTGCAAGAAATCTAAAATGAGAGAGCTAAATGTTTCTGACTGTTCTTCCATAATGAAATGACCGCAGTCTTTTACAATCGCACTTGTTAAATGCGGTGAAACCTTTTTCATGGTTTCATAAGGTGCATTGTCTGTGGCATGTTCAGCGCCTATGGCTAAAACTGGCATGTCTAAGCTTTTAGTTTCTCTGATTTTATTTTGACGAATGGTCTCTGGAATAGAGCGGTAATAATTAAAACCCGCCGTTAAACGACCCGGAATTTTATAGGCTTCAATATAAGTCTCAATCGCCACTTTATCTTTGTGCCAAGACCATTTATCAAACATATAATTTAAATAAGTATCTTCACGGCCTGTGATTAAGGCTTCGGGTAAATCTAGGGTTTGGTTAAACATGAAATGCCAAAGAAAGATATTTTCACTAGGCTCCACAAAAATAGGAGGTGCGGGCGCTAAACCGGGAATCACAGCTTCTGTTACTGCAAGACGAGTCACTGACTCAGGAAAGTCAGATGCAAGTGCATAGGCAACCCACATACCAATATCATGACCAACAACCGAATAAGTCGGATATTCAAGTTGAGTCATGAGCATCGATAGAATTTTAGCAATACGCCCCGTATCGTAACTTCCATCCAGTGGAGCTGAATTTCCTGTTCCGGGTAAATCAACAGCGATTGCTCGATAACCCTGTTTCGCCAGTTCAACCATGACTTTGTGCCACGCGTACCATGTCTGCGGCCAGCCCGGAATAAGCAATACAGCTGGACCTTCCCCTAAGGTGACGTAGTGTAATTTTTTACTTTCGATGTGAATGTAATGATGTTGGAATTCGTTATGTGAGTTTTCATGTTGATCTCTTACGGTTCTTAAATCCCTAATAACTGATTAATTTGAGTCTGATTCACAGGGGCAGCAGCAAAGTCATCAAACACTTTATCGGTGACATGAATAATATTTTGCTTAATAAACTCGGCACCTTCGCGTGCGCCATCGTCTTTATTTTTGAGGCAGCATTCCCACTCTAATGTTGCCCAGCCTTCGTAGTCGTAATGCGCTAACTTGGAAAAAATCGCTTTAAAGTCAACTTGACCATCACCCGTAGAACGGAATCGACCCGCTCGATTTCCCCAGCTTTGATAGCCGCTATACATTCCTTGGCGGCCTGTTGGATTAAATTCGGCATCTTTAACATGAAACATGCGAATGAAATCTTTATAGATATCGATATATTCCACATAGTTCAGTTGCTGCAAAATAAAATGGCTTGGGTCAAAAAGAATATTGCAACGTGGGTGGTTATGAGTCCGCTCTAAAAACATTTCAAATGTAATGCCGTCATGCAAATCTTCACCGGGGTGAATTTCATAGCAAAGGTTGACGTCTTGTTCATCACAAGCATTCAAAATAGGAAGCCAGCGACGCGCTAATTCATCAAACGCCGTTTCGATGAGTCCTGATGGTCTTTGAGGAAATGGAAATACATAAGGCCATGCCAGCGAACCAGAAAATGTCCCCATGTCTTTAAGACCTAAACGGGCAGATGCTTGAATCGATGCGAGCATTTGCTGTTTTGCCCACTCGGTTCTAGCCGCTGAATTGCCATGCAAATGAGAGGGGGCAAAGTTATCGCACATTGAGTCATAAGCAGGATGCACAGCCATTAACTGCCCAAAGATGTGTGTCGTTAACTCACTAATTTTTAAGCCATGATTGTTTAAAGTACCTAATATTTCATCGCAATAATCTTGGCTTTCTGCTGCCAAATTGACATCAAATAAACGCTTATCCCAAGCAGGAAGTTGTACCGCTTCAAAGCCTTGGTTTGCTACCCAAGCAGCAATATCTTCTAGACGGTTAAAAGGGAAAACATCATCGCTAAATTGAGCAAGATGAATACTAGGGCCTTTGATGGTTTTCATAATAAAACCTAATTGGTTGTCGATCGACAAACAATAGGCTGAATTTTGGATAAAAACAACTTTTTATTTGAAAATCAAAACAAAACGGGACTATTTTGAATAAATCTCATTGATTTATTTGTGAAAATATTTTTTTCGAATAATAATGAAAAGACGTACTAAGTTTGATAAAGGGTCATTATGGCTGGTAGACCAAGAGAGTTTGATCGAGAAGAAGCCCTCGTAAAAGCGAGAGATTTCTTCTGGCTTCATGGCTATGAAGGCACATCAATGTCAGATTTAGTTGAAGTTTTGGGGATTGCCTCAGCTCGAATTTATAAAGCATTTGGCTCGAAAGAGGCTTTGTTTAGAGAGGCCGTAAATCACTACGACAAAAATGAAGGTAACTTTGCGCTAAATGCTTTAAAGCAAAAAAATATTAAAGATGCAATCAACCAATTATTTCAAGATGCGCTAGCGCTTTACACGCAAGCCAACCATTCCTATGGGTGCATGGTTGTGTCCGCAGCGAGTGTGTTAGGTGAAGAAAACCAAGCAGTTTTAGACTGGATGAAAGCACAGCGTATTGCACGGGGTCAGAGTCTAGTTGATCGATTTGTTCAAGCAAAATCAGATGGTCAATTGGTCGCAGATGCAGACCCTAAAACTTTAGGGCAATATTACGCGCTTGTTCTGCATGGGCTATCTGTTCAAGCAAGAGATGGATATTCCAAAGAAGAGCTTGCTCAAGTGATTCATTTTGCATTAAAAAATCTAGAGCAATATGTCGTAAGCGGTTAATACATTGAGATTTATTTAACTTATATTGTATTGGCAGAACTCCAAATATAAGAGCTCTACCTTATATTGAGTTTTTAATTAATCAAACTTAGTAACGTCTGGTACTGACTCTAAATAATCAAAAAATTGCTGTATTTGTTCTTCTGTTACCCGTGCTGTAGAAATAGGCGGCAACTCATCTCTACCAAAGAATCCAACTTCGGGTGTTTCAATACTTGGTGTTAGTTCACCATCAATAATTTCGCACCAGAAGAAAGCCTTATACACATGTAAAAACATAGGAGGATGGGAGTGTTTGGTTCTATCTGTTAAAGCCAATAATTTAATAGCTTTAACTCGTAAACCTGTCTCTTCAAGAACTTCTTTTTCAGCATTTTCTGACGCCGAGTAACCCACGTCAGCCCATCCACCCGGAACAGACCATCGCCCATCTCCAATTTCTTTTACTAATAATAATTTATTTTCTTTAAAAACAACTGCTCTGACATCTAGTTTTGGAGTGGCATAACCTACATCTTGGAGCACGTTATCAATAAATTTTTCTGTTTTGATTTCTTTTAGTTCTAATAAATATTCAATATGTCCTAAGAGTTGTTCATAACGTTCTTTGTCATAAACATCTTTTGAATAATGTAAACCTGTTTGAGCAATACCAGTAATTTTATTTAAAGTTTCTAACCACTTAACTGAGTCATGCATTGCAACGGATGCCTTCAAGCTTATATCTTTTAGCTATGGTAAGACATACTCAGGCGAAGCACTATAAAACAGTTGTTAACTGAAATTTCAAACGAAGTCTTAAGAGGTTTTTTATGAACATAATTTTATTCATATTTTTCATACCAAACTTTCGTTCAAACAGTTATGGATTTGAAGAAAGTTAGAATTCTAGTGTATTAAAAAATTGACATAGTATGATTGTGGTTGAGTACAGCAATGTCAAAAAAAAAAGAAAAAATGAAATTACTATTCCTCTAGGAGTTGCTTTACAGGTATAGCCCTTTTGAAATCAAAAATGGCTGATCATTGTTATTGAGGAAGGAATATATGCGTTTTTCATTGCCAGCTAGAATTACAAATAATATTGATCGTTCAGGTTTAGTAAATAGTAAATCTTTTAATCCAGATACTTCAGTTAGTACACCGCAAGGAAAATATACCTGTGTTCACTATGGAATTATGATTCCAAATTTACCTGAACCTTTTAATTTCCTAAATATTATTGTGGTCGTGGGTCAACCTCAAATTAAGCTATTTCGAAATCAACATTTAATCAAGACAAGTGATATAGATACGGCTAACGTTTTAATTGGTACAGCTACTGGAACCCCTGATCACTTTAATGGCTATAGTGTAGAAAAAGATTGCACATTAGTGACCAATGGTAGTTACTTAAAGTTTGGCAATGATGTAACTATTGAAGGAACATACCCCGAATTTCATGCTCACCGTGAAGGTCACAACTTTAATTTTGATTTAAAGCTTCGAGCAACAGATAAAATTGCGCACTTCGCTAATCTTGTAGGGGGAGCATATGATCATTGGGCTTTGCTATGTGAGTACCAAGGATATGTAGAGCAAGCGGGTGTAAAAACAGAAATTAAGGGTTTATGTACTTACGAATATGCCCGTGCCATTAATATTAATCTTCCACTTAACTTTTTCACGTATCAAATTTTGAATATTGATGAAAAGACCCAAGTTTTATTTGTGGATACGTTCGGTCCATTAGGTTTAAAGTTGCAAAGTAGAGTCTATGTGCGCTCGCTAGATGACCATGGGGGTATTTACTCTCGTGGTTTTAAATCTACTGTTCACGAATATGAACCTGAAAGAGTTACGACTCCAGATGGAACTAGCATGCGCTTACCACATAAATTTAGTTGGCAAGTGGATGATGATCATGGAAATCTTCTCATTAAAATTGATGGTATTACTAACCGTGACTTTAAGTATGGTATGGCGGGAGGCTATGCGGGAAGTTACCAATATAATGGGCTATTTAAAGGGAAACCAATACAAGGTAGAGCTTATATTGAATACATAGACCCGAAATAATCTTAAAATTTAATCAAGCACTTGTCTTCAATACGCTCTGCTTTTTACATCGGGTCAGGGCGTTTTTCAAAATTACATTTACATGTATAAGAGCTATAAACTTACGGTTCATACTGAATAAAAACTTTATTGTTAACTTAGTTAGGTGGTATTTTACTCAGCTATTGCTTTGTTTTCGATTGAGTTTGTAATTGTGAGCATGTCTATAAAAGAATCAAAAATTCGTAGTGATGCGGGCATCTTTCCTTGGCTAACTTATTTAACAATGAAAGACATGGGATTAGATACAGATGCTATCTTTTCAAGTGTTAATTTTTTAGAGCATACACTGAATATCCCAGATAAAAATGTAAGATATGACAATCGTATTCAAGAGAAATTTTGGGCTGTTGCTGAAAAGGTCAGTGGTAATAAAGATATTGGGTTAGTCGTAGGCGGGCGAATGCCTGTACTACGTGGCGATTTATTTGAATATGTATTTTTAAGTAGTTCTACTTTCGGCCAAGGTTTAAATACAGCAATAAAATATTATCATTTATTTACCAGTGCATTTGATGTTTTAAAGCTTGAGGTAAAAGGAGAGGATGCTTACTTGATTGGTTTAGAGCATTCTATTCGGCACTATTTAGAATGCGCGATCTCAATTTTATTAGCATATTTAAAACATGTTTCTAATGAAAAATTTAAGCCCTTAGAAGTGTGGCTGACTTATCGTGAAGGTGCGGATGCAGAGCGATATCAAGAGATCTGGGGATGTCCTGTATATTTCAATATGCCTGAAGGGTGTATCAAGTTTAATGCCGATATTTTAAATGACTCTTCTGTGGCGGCTAATAAAACATTAAATAAAATCCATGAGACTATTATTGAAGAATCTTTAACTCAGATAGAAAAGCATGAACTGGTTTTTAAAATCGAAAATACTCTTCAAGATCAACTAAAATCAGGAAATTTTAAAATAGATGATATTGCCAAAGCACTCAATATCACTTCAAAAGCCTTAAGAACTGACTTAAAAGAAATTGGTACGAGCTATGAAAAAGTATTAAATGAATACCGTCAAAAGCTTGCACGAGATTTGTTAGAAAACACACAGTTAAAAAGTGATGAAGTGGTTTACTTGCTAGGCTTTTCTGAGCCTTCAGCTTTTTCTAGAGCGTTCAAATATTGGACTGGTGAAACTCCTTCACAATATCGGAAACGTAAAAGTAAAAAGATTATTACTCTTTAAATGTATTTGACTTAATCATGAGCGGTAAACCAAGTTCAGATAATAAACCTGTCCGTGAATTTGGAACACTTTTTCTCTCTAAAGCAATAAGCTCAATAAATTCTTTATTAAATTGTTTTCTAGGGTATTTTTCTAAAATTTCATTTCTAAAAGATAGGGGGAGTCTATATAGACCATCACTAATCACATCACAGGATGCGCCTTGCTGTAATAGAGTAATTTCTGCTGGGTCAGAATGATCTATATAGCCGTTCATATGTAAGCAGATAGCATCTCTAATAACTTCACTTTTCTTTTCATCAAAGCTATGTTCTTTAGCCTTTAGCTCAAATTGTTTGGCACTTTCATAGGTAAAACAATTACAACCTTTACTATGAATATGCTGTTCTGTTAAGCCAATATCATGAAAAAGTGAGGCTATTAAAAGTGATTCATGGTCATATTGCTGATTTTGTATATTGCCTAAGGCAGCTCCCCAGAAATAGGTCCGCCATGAATGATTGTAGATAGATATACTTGCTTTAGCCTCTAGTTCATCAAGCGCGACTTTAACCATTTGAGTATCTGGTATTACGATCTGATCGATATCAAAATTATGGGAAGTTTTGAACCGAAAGTAATTTATTTTTATAGAGGCCATAATACTCGGCAGCATAATTTTTTGAATTAACTTAATTTTCTCTTTGAAACTGAGCTGACCATTTGTAGTTTGCATCCAGTTATGTGAACCAATTTTTATAGTTTTCATTAGTAGATCTCATTTTAGAGTAATTGCTCTAAAATATTATCATAGATGATTTTTTGCAAGTTGGATCTTTTAAGACATCATTAGTCTTTTAATTGTTATGTGTTTTTTAGCATTAACAACTAATAGGAATCTCATAGGTTACAAATTCGTATTTGGGGCCTGTAGATTTTGAAACTACTTTGCCTCCCAGAGATTCAGCAATTTTTCGACTTGGATAATTCTCTTCAGCGACTGGATAAATAAAATAGTCAGGTTTAACAAAGTCGATCGCCCACTTAGCGACTCCTGATACAGCTTCTTTTCCATAACCATGATAATGATAATCTTCGCGTATCCAGATTCCTAACTCCGGATTAGGAGTTTGCATACGATGTAGGCCAACAAGACCTACAAATATTTGAGAATGTACCTCTCTTATAGCAAATATAATTTCAGATCCAGCTTTGAAGTTTTTTAACCAACCATTCCAAGTTTGATCAAACTCGTGTCTTGGTTGAGGGTCCCACGCCATATAGCGTGTCAGGGTAGGTGTAATGCAGTTGTATGTTTCATCTGCATCTTCTGCTGAAAATGGATTTAGATTAAGCCTTTGAGTAGAAATGCTCACTTCATGCAGATTCAAACCATCCTTATATAAATTACTTAAGTTTAATTGTTATCAAAAATATATTATTAATACTAGAGTTAGAATAACTAATAAACCATGACCAATAATAGCTATAAAAAATTTTAGTTTTGAATGGTAAAATAGAGGAACACATTCATGAGCTATCCATAAAATGTGTTTAAACCTACTGATGGTATACTTTATTGGAATAGACAAAGATGGGAGAAAATAGTGTCTTACGCATGTCTATGTTGTGGTTATCTTACATTTGATGACTTAGCCTATGATTCGTTTGAAATCTGTCCAATTTGTTTTTGGGAAGATGATAATGTTCAGAATGAAGATCCTGATTATATGGGTGGGGCAAATGGCATTAGCTTAAATATGGCTAAACAAAATTTTCAATTATTTGGAGCAATAAAAAAAGAATTGATACCGTATGTCCGTAAACCTCTTGAAGAAGAAATACCTTGATAAATAAATATACTTGTATAAATGGGTTGGAATAAAATTACATATTTACATCCTTTGTAATAAGGTTTTATCAATTTATTGGAAATTCTTAAAGCAGAAAAAATAGTCATTTGACCTTATATCAGTATTTTATAAACCCCAATTTAACAATAACTTCCTCATTATTTAGCCTTCCTTTTTTAATGATCTAATTTAAATCAAATGTCATTTTGCGTGCTTGACTGTAAAAAGGTTGGGCACTATCCTTTGCCTGCTGGCCTACATTGCCAGTCGGTTGTCGCAGACCGATTCACACCCGTATCAGGATTATTTCTCTGAGGAATAATTTTGTGCGGCCATCTCGTTCCCTCCTGTTGCGGTAGGACGGGAGTGGGACACCCTCGGGTGTGCTGGTTGTGTGACCAGTCTGCGAACCCACTTCCGTTCTGCCACCATAATTTATAATGTTTTGGCAGAACTCCAATTACGAAGGAGTTGGCTTTGCACATCCATTATTTCTTGGCAACCTTTGCCAAAAGCTATAACGACACAACTTAAACATTTAAAGCAGTTTGATCGCCATAAGGTTTTCAGGCTTTAAATTACTTCGTCTAAAAACTTAATCAACAATAAAACTTGAGATGTGCCAAGCACAGTCTTTATGGGCTTTGCTGTGCCTTTTTTTCTCCCAAAAAACGGCAGCGGTTTTTATATCTCATTTATATACAACAATAACTTTTTATAACGGTAAAACTATGCCACATTCAGATCTTCCATTTCGTGCTTTAAGCGTGCTTCACACTTCAAGATTTCTCTTTAATAAATACGGCTTTCATAACGTCGGAGTAGACCGAATTATTGATTCCGCAAAAGTGCCCAAAGCGACTTTTTATAACTACTTTCATTCAAAAGAACGTCTCATTGAAATGAGCCTAACCTTTCAAAAAGATGGCCTTAAACAAGAGGTAATTTCAATCATCCATGTTCAAAAAGAATTAACTCTAGTTGAAAAACTGCGCAAGATTTACTTTTTACATGCCGACTTAGAAGGGCTTTACCATTTGCCGTTTAAAGCCATTTTTGAAATTGCGAAAACACATCCAAAGGCCTATCAGACCGTAGTTGAATATCGGAACTGGTTCATTAATGAAATCTATAATTTGCTTTTAACCACCAATGCAAATGCTTCAAAACAAGATGCGCATATGTTTTTGTTTGTGATTGACGGTGCGATGGTTCAGCTTTTAGACCCTAACAAACCAGATGAAAGAGAGCGGTTACTTGATTATTTTTTGGTGGGATAGGTAGGGGAGAGGTAAAAAAGATTTTTTGAAATGTAATTTCATAAGCTTATTTAAAATACTGCTTTATACCAGTAAATAAATAAAAAATCTAATAGATACTCTTAAGCTTAAGCAATGACTGAGTGGGATTAAATCATTTATTTAAATAAAAGCTAATAGTTCTTTTATTTTAGTAGTGAAATTATTTTTATTGTGTAGGATTACTTAAAAAACAATAGGAGTTTTTGAAGTAATTAAATATGGTTTAGAGAATTTATTTAATAAGGTTCATTATTTTGTTTTTGTGTTGTTTTTATAAATAAATATATAATATGTTTTCTTTATCTTGTTATTTTAATTTAAATAATTTTGATTTTACTCGGAGAAAAAGTAGTGGGTAATAAAACCAATATTTATAAGAAATCCAGATTTCTTATATTTTTTTCATCTTTTTTTTTAGTTGATAGTGTAACAGCAGCTCCCTTTTTAGAGTCTGCAAAAGTTGCACCAGAAAATATACAGTCATGTATTGCTGACTCTGGTATAAATCCACTTTCAAACCAAGTGGAATTATCTAGAGTTGATATTTCCGGTCCTTTACCTTTCATTAGAAGCTATTCAACAACCATTTTCTTTGGTGGAACACATATCCAATATTACAATACTCTTATGGATAGAGAAATTCGTGAAATGGGTATAGGTTGGACTCATAATTATGATTATAAGATGGACGAAGGGGTAGGGATTGATTTTAATGGAATGCGTGGTGTGAGGAGTGTGTTTCTTCCAGAAATTGGAAGGCAAATTTATTTTCAAATGAATAAAGATGGATCGTTCACTAGAACTACTGGTGCACCAAGGTGGAACTTGGTTAAAGATAAAGAAACTACGTTAACCGAACTTTCTAATAATAGATATATTGTTAATCATAAAGGAACAGAAATTGAATTTGAATTTCGTCCTAGTCAGAAAGGATTTATTGCTACTAAAGCTACTTATCCTGGTGGAAAGGTATTAAATTTCTCTTATGTATTTTCAACAGCATATAATCGATGGTTACTTACAAAAGTTGCTGATAACACGGGAAATACTCTCAGTTTTAATCGAATTAATTTGGATGGAAAAAGTACAGATCCTAATGCTCAGCATTATCGTGGAGCAATTTTTAGTGTAAGTTCCAATAATAAAATCCAACCTCAAACAGTTCAATATAGTTATAATGTTGGAGAAGTAACTTGGCCTGAATTCTTCTTTCTTGAAACTGGTCCTGAAAAAGCTTATAGATATAATCAATATCCTAATTTAACTCAAGTAACATCCACAGCTAACCCTCAAGAAGATTATAGTTACACCACTTATTCCAAGCCTGCTGCTATTAGATCTAGTGTTTCATTCCCTATAATTAGTGAATTCAAGCAAGCAAATATATTAAGACGTACATGGGCTTATACAGATAACTCAATAACGAGTAAAGTTCCAGATTTTCCTAACGAAGAAGTTCGTATCCAAACAGAAAATATTAATAACCAACATATATTATCTATTTTTCGAAGATTTAATAATACACTTACTCAGACAGACCGCTATATTCATGAGATTGATTTAGGTAATTCTGATGTTGGTAGTGTGCCATCAAGTGTATATCAGGGAGATGAAAGATATGCACGTTATCAATCAGATGGCTACGCATCTTGTTTAACTTATAATAATGTTCCATTAAAAGATATTGTTACATCAAATAGTATACGTCAGCTTTCCTCAATCACGGATCAAAATTCAAATCGTACAGATTTTAGTTATGATGAAAATAATCGCCTGTTAGAAACTGTTGAAGCAAAGGGAACAACCTCCGAACGTAAAACTTCATTGTCTTATACTACGAAATTTTGGATACCTAGCACGATTAAGCGAGGAAACTTAACACAGACTAATACAGTAAATACTCTTGGACAGATTACTGAATCTCTTCAAAGTTCTACGCAAACGGGTAGTATTAAAAAAACTACAATCTATGAGTATTTAGCGAATGGATTATTAAGTTTTATTGATGGTCCTAGAACAGGTACAGCAGATAAAGTAAGTTTTACTTATGATAGTTTTGGTAATAAGGCTTCAGCGTCACAAACTGTTAATGGGTCTGAAAGAACTACAAGCTATGTAGGCTATAATTCATATGGTCAGCCCGAGCGAATCGTATATCCATCTGGGCTTGTAGATAAATTTAATTATAATTCAGATGGTTCTTTAAAAAATAAAATTACAGGTACAGGTGGTTCAGCGACAGTCATAACTGGTAAAACAACGGAATATACATATGATAGTTTAAAACGAGTTGCATCAGAAAGTAGTCCTGATGGAGAAATCACCTCGTATTCTTATAACTTAAAAGATCAACCAACTACAATAATTGCTCCAGATGGAAGCAAAATTATCAAAGAATATTATGGGAACGGAGTTGTTTCTGTTGAGAAAAAAACTGATAGCACAGACTCAACTATATTTGATCAAACTTTAACTGAAATAGATGTAAATGGTAGACCAAGTGTTATTAAACGTGGATCTCCAGCTTGGAGCTCTACAAAGATTACCTATGATGGAAATGGTAATAGAACTCAATCTACTTCAGCTTTGGATATTGCAGAGAAGTGGACATACAACGCATTCAACAAAGTACTGTCTCATTCAAATGGTTTGAGTAATTTAGATACAAAAACTTATGATGCTCAAGATAATACACTTACAGCTTTAGATTCACTCAAGTCAGGTACGAACCCATATAGCTATCGCAATGGAGGTATTCTTACGCAGGAAGTTAATGCTGATTATGGTACAAAAAATATAGTTATGATGAAGCAGATTTGTTGATCCAATCAACATTTGGTATCCGTAAATGTGAAAATTTAAAAATCGATGAAATTGAAAGAATTGGAGAACAAACTTGTACTAATTTAAATAGCTCTACTCCATCTACCTTACAGCATAGTTTTAGTTACGAATATGATAAAACAAAATATGGAAATTTAGATTTTGTAACTTCAAAAGATAGCACCTACGGCAGTACCACAGCATATATTTATGATGCATATGGTCGTATCGTTGGTAAGACGCAAACCAATAATGCAATAAGTACTTGGGGAGCAACAAAAACTAATTTAAGTGTGGGCTATGCATATACACTAGGCGATAAACTATTATCTATAAGTATGCCTTCTGGGCGTGCCTTGACATTTACTTATGATGCTACAAACAAAAATCAACTTAAGAATATTAATCTCGACAAGACGTCTTTAGTTAGAGATATAACTTATGATGGTTCAGGTCAAATGACTGGATGGAAGTGGGGAGCAGGAGAGGCAAGTTATGGGCAAACGTATGATGCAAAGAATAGTGGAAATATAAAATCTATTACGAATAAAAATAATAGTAGTTCAGTTAACTATAGCCTGTCGTATGATTTTGACCAAGATAATCGTATTACGAAGATAAGTAGGAACAGTAATATTAATGATAGTTTTAGTTATGATAATGCTGATCATTTGACCAAAGAGACTCGTGTAAATGGAACTACAAATGTCTTTGATATTGGTTATACATATGACACAAATGGTAATCGTTTAACTTTAGCTGCGACAGGAACACACCAACAACCTCAGTCTAGTGTAACTTATACTTATACTGGGAATAAATTAAATACTCTTTCTGGTACTGCTGCAAAATATACAGCCAATGCAGAATTGATCTATGGTGGTTTTACACCAACGTATGACTATTCGGGTAACCGTCGTGAAGATAAAACTACAAGTGGTACGACAACTTCACCTCAGTATTACATGGCTTATAATCACAAAAATGAACGTACTCTTCGTGGCTATGCTGCCAATGGTTCAGTGTGGAAAACTAATGCCATCCAATATATTTATGATGAAAGTAATCATTTGATTGGTGAATATAATGCTGATGGTATACCACTGGTTGAATACGTCTGGATGGGTGATAAACCCGTTGCTGCCATCTATGGTTCAGGCGTTACAACTAAAACGTACTGGATTGTAACTGATGCTCAAAATACACCGCGCTGTTTGATTGATGCTGCTGATGGGACAACAACTGTTTGGGCTTGGGATTCCACCGCATTTGGGGTAGGGATACCAAGTGTTCAAACTGTGAAGTTTAATCTCCGTTTTCCAGGACAATACTACGATGAATTAACTAAACAGCATTACAACCATAATCGTTTTTATAATCCTGTACTAGGTCGTTATATGGAGCCTGACCGTATTGGTTTAGAAGGTGGGTTGAATCCTTATATTTATGCTGGTAATGATCCTATCAACTATTTTGACAGAGATGGATTGAACAGGGGAAGTAATAGAAACTTATCTCCTATTAGACCAAATACAGATCCATTGATACTTACGAATGTTCAAAGTTTAATTGGGCAAATAAGACAGTTCAATCCTATTTTTGAATATAATGTAGTGTCCCCCAATGGGCGTCCAACATATAGTATTACTGATGTACATAGATTACAGGAAATTTTAAACAGAGGTCCTGTAAACTATTCACGACCAAAAAACTTCCGTGTTGGAGTTCGTAATCAAGTATGGGAAAATGCTAAAGAAGGTTCTACTAATCGAGTTAGGGATGCTCTTACAGGTCGTTTTATGAACCAGAATCAACCTTGGGAAATGGGGCATAGACCTGGATATGAATTTAGAAAGCATCAACAAAGTGCTCAACAGCGTGGGATTAGCAGGCCGCAATTCTTAAATGAACATAATGAACCTTCACACTATAGACCGGAGCTACCCAGTTCTAATCGAAGCCATAGAGGTGAAGACATGACGAATACTTATTTTGGTCCTTAATTGAGCGCTAGAGATTGATATGAAAGAAGTTACCATAGAAAAGAAAGTAATAGCCAAAATGGTTGCTAAGGCTTTTGGAGGCCAGCCAAGAGTAATTAGGTATTGGGATGAAAAGGATGAAAATTGTGTTGATATTTTGAGCTGCTTAGATCAACCCCAAAAGGGAATCACCTCTTATTCAACAATAGGCGTTTCTGATTATGTCAATATTATTGATAGTAAGAATATTGACATAAGGGTTGAGCTTGTTGGTATTTGTTCTACTAAGATAGAATTTTATCCTAATATTCTAAGTACAGCTGCATTTTGTATCATTAATTCTAAATGGTCTAGTTTTCCAGATGCAATATTTCCAAATGTTATAGGCATGTATGACAGTTCTATAACAATGCAGCATTTGTTATTTACAGATCCATTTATCTGGGAAGATACATTAGAAACTTTGAAATTTGGTGAGAAAAGGGTTGCTTGGTTATTATTAATACCTATTTCTGAGGCTGAATTGCAATATGCAGAGAAAGAGGGCGTTGGTAAATTGCAAAAACTACTTGCTGAAAATTATGTTGATATATCTGATCTAAATAGGGCTTCTGTAGTTTAATATCTAATAAGGGGAGCATGATTCAGATAGAATATTTGTTTAATTTATTAGATTATTTTATCTTTTGCTTCTGCCCCTTTAAAGGGGCAGAATTTTTTTTATGCTATTTATTTTTATACATCACAAAATTCAGCACAATCAGCTATTAGAGCTTTCTATTTTTTAAAAGCACCACTAAGTAAACCACTGCAATCTCATCTGGTAGTTAAGGTTATCCTAGATAATACTACGATGAATTAACTAAACAGCATTACAACCATAACCGTTTTTATAATCCTGTATTAGATCGTTATATGGAGCCTGACCGTATTGGTTTAGAAGGTTGGTTGAATCCTTATATTTATGTTGGTAATGATCCTATTAACAATGCGGATACTACAGGATTAGGCCCCATCTCTAAAGTAACAAGAGTTCCCGCTGATTTTATTATTAAGCAAGCTCAGCAGGAAATTCGCCTTATGAATGGTTCTAGGGCTGGTACAATTTATAAAGGGGTGGAATTCTCAAAAAACGGTTTTCCTATTTTTACTCCATATGCGAAAGCAATTGTGAAACTAGATAAAGGACAAAAAGGAAACTATACCAGTGATTTTACAGAGGCTAATCGCCTTGCTAAATTTGGGAAAACACCAGAAGGTTATATTTGGCATCACTATGAGGATGGTGTAACCATGCAACTTATTCCACTTGAAATTCATGATGCGGTAAGGCATAGCGGTGGTGTAGCAGTTGTTAATAGAGCGAAAACCGTTGCTTTGACTTCTCTAATCAGTATATTAAGTTTCTCAGCAAATGCAGCAGAAGTTATTGATCCTACGACTTATTTATATTCAAGTGGAGGTCCTTCTTTCTTGCCCCCAAATCCTCCGCCTAGTAAAAAATAGGAACAGAATATGACCAATATTACAGATGAAATTATCAATAGTTTTGAGGAAAAAATTGGCAGCTCGTTACCTGAAGATTATCAAAATTATTTAAAAAGATATAATGGAGAAAAACCAGAGAAAACTTATTTTAATATTTCTAGTCAAATTGGAGACTCTAAAGTTCATCTCTTTTATGGCTTTTTTCAACCTAATTACAAGGATGTTGAATGGAAGTACTCGAATTTTAAAGACTTTGTAAATATGAAAAATTTTCTTGCAATTGGTTGTGATGAAGGAGGAAATCAAATTGCTTTAAACCTTACGAATAATAAAATTTATTTTATTGGTATGGATCAAGCACTAGATATTTGTATAGCAGAGTCTTTTACTGATTTTATTAACCATTTGCAGATTCCTCCTTATAGAGATGGATTGGATGAATTTTTAAAGACAGGAAGTTTAGATGATTTGAAAAAAATGATAGAAAAGGATAAATCTATTATTGATGAAAGAGATGATTTGGGGAGCTCAATTCTAGAAAGTGCTGTTATTAATATTCGCCCAGAGTTTGTTGAATATCTTATCCCTTTTTTTTCGAAAGAAGATATTAAAATAGCTCTCAAGACTGCTATCAGAAATTCTGAATTCTTTAATGGGTATGATGTAATAATCTCTTCATTAAGAAGCAAACTTAGTTCTTAATTAAAATATGCTTAGTTGCGAATTAAATTCAAGGCTAAGCATACAATTTTCAGTATGGGCTTAGAAGGTGAATTGAATCCTTATATTTATGCAGATGGGAACCCTATTGTAGATGGATTGAATTCTCGAATTGGTAGAATTGCAGCTATTCGCCCTATGTCTGATCCTCTTATTAGTGCTAACGTTACAAGAATTGAGACAGAAATTAGACGCTTTGACCCTAACTTTAGATATCAAAAGTTAGTACCCTCTTGGCAACCAACTTACAATGTTAATGATGTATTATTCTTACAGAATAGATTATTTCAGTTTCAAGCAAGAAGACAAACAGAAATAGATAATTTAATCAGATCCGCAAACCAAATTTATAGTGAACAAGGTATTACTGCCCTTATTAGAGCTTGGGATAAACATGCAGGACGTCAAGGAGTCCGTTTTAATGCTGATAACTCTTTCTCCGGTTTACTAGATCCTAAATGGAATAAATAGATATGTCTCTTCCCCCTAATTTCGAAATTATTTTTGCCAGCAATATTGAATTTGAATTCTTAACGGTTGAAGTTTATTTTTATAGTTACAGAATTTTTCAATTAAATCGAGAAAATGGTATTGGGAATATTGAGATAGATTTTCTCTTAGATTTAAGAGCCATTCCCAATCAAATAGATATTAAATTCTCATTAGAGGATTTCTATAAAGTCATAGAAATCGCCAAAAATGATTTAATAAATTATGATAAAAAATAAGAAACCAAATATATTATTTTTGTTGAAAATTAATTAGACTTATAAAAGAGTAGTTTATTAATAAGCCACCCTTTTGGTTAAATATCCGTCGATTTTTCCAGTACTATTAATAAGTATTCAAATGGTAACTATCTAGCCACAGGAGTCGTAACTTTTCGCCCAGATACATATAGTTGGAAACCTGATTATGGACGTTTTGTTCAAGATACAGGAATTAAAACTTTTAGCTTAATCTTGGGTAATACTCCTTCTGTAAATTATAGAAATAATATTTATAATGAAGAAATGCCTATATCTTAACCAAGAACTTATTGGTTTGTAACACCTGGGAAGTGGAAGTAATAATTTGAATATTGAGTGTAGTGTAACTCGCTACACTCTGGAGAATATAGTGAAGTATTTAAAATATATACTAATTTTATTGATTTTTTTTGGTCTATTAATTTTCTTTTTTGATTGGAAAACTAAACTCAATACATTTATTAAATATAATCATATTTTTAAAGCATTATATTTGGGTGAGATTATGAAGAAAAAGAATATGATTATGGAGAGTTGTTCTTATGGAAAAGTCAAAGATATTAACTTAAAAGCTATTAATCTAATAGATCCTATAAATAGAGGAAGAGTCCAATATCATGCGAATTGTATTAAAGATGCTAAGTTAGTTTATATAGGTATATATCAAAATGACTATGGAGTTGCTACCTATAGATGTTATGAGAAAGATTTAGTTCTTGAATATAGTTGGACAGATTTTCAAGATTCTTGCTCTATTTTGGAAGTAAAAAAAGAATGGAATATTCCTGAAAAAGAAACTATTCATTCATTAAATACTCCATAACTAGAGTCAATAAATGATATGTTTAATAGTTCCACATGATCAAGATGCTGTGGAAAAACATAATTATGGTGAAGAAGATCCGAAGACCATGACAATAGTCCCATTAGAAGAAGATAAGATTAATACCTTGTGGGATATAGGTTATTTTGATGACTTAAATAGTAAATTTGGATTAATGATTAGCACAGGTGAGGATGAGAAAATTACTGGCCAAGAAGTTTTGAAAGATGTACTTAGTACTACAAATCAATATATAAGTGATTATCCAGATATTGAATATTTATTTATTCTGAAGTCTTTACTTGAAATGGCATTAGAAAAAGAGACAGAATTGAATATTTATATATAGAGAATATTCGGACTCTAGTAATCAATTATTTTTAATAGAAGAGTATAAGTGAATGTTTTGTAACTTAGCTTGTCACTAAATTTTAACTTGATATTTAACAAAGGTAATTTTAGAATCCGCCCAACTAATTTTTAGGAGCTTCAATGTGAGTACTTGCTCGAGTGACGGTAGTCGATCGGTAATAGTCTAAGTATCCACTGAAGTCCTTACAGACCTCTTTTTGTGGATGCAAGAAGAGGTTTTTTATTTTTATCTTTTCATTTCTATTATTAGCCCATGATTTAATCATGACGGGTTGCAGTACTCGCATATGCTCCATAACTTATGGGAGTGATGCCAGTGGTATTTACTTTAAAGAAACGCTCACTTATTTCAGGTTTCTGTTTATTGGCTTTATCTAACGCTAGCCATAGTGGACGACCTATGGTTGTTGACGATGCAGCTCTTGTTTCACCAAAAACCTGTCAACTCGAAACATGGATGCAGCATAATCCTGACAACAAAGAATATTGGGCAATGCCTGCCTGTAATTTTGGTGGCAATTTTGAGTTTGCTGTAGGGCTGGGAAGAGTAAACGATGATACTGAGCACGTCAGCTATGCAACCTTACAAGGTAAAACCTTATTAAAGCCTTTAGAAACCAATGATTGGGGAGTTGGTTTTTCTTTTGGCACTCAAATGAATACTAAAGATTCTTCTAAGAAAGATTGGACTGTTAACGTTCCATTAAGTGTTTCTACTTTCGATGATAAATTTTTAATCCATGCCAACCTCGGTTGGTTACATGAAAATACCACGCATAAAAACCAGACCACGTGGGGAATTGGAACCGAAACACAACTTACTCATCCATTAACGCTCACTGCCGAAGTATATGGTAATGACCGAAACGACTCCTTTTACCAGACAGGTTTTAGATACATGGTCTATAAAGACTTTGTTCAGTTAGATGCAAGTTATGGCAATCAAATCTCTCATCAGGATAATGCTTTTTTCTCTGTCGGATTTGTATTCCTAACAAATGCATTTTTACCTTGATGATTTAGAAATATCTTTATCTATCAAAAAATCTGACAGATTCTAATTTTTGATATCAGATAAATACATTTATCCTAACTGAACTTGAGCACAACCTTTTGAAGTGCTCCTCTTTATGGTTAGATTTTTAGGTATTTAAAAAATGAATAAAATGCACGTAACTTTAGCGGTAATTATTGGCTTAATTGTTGGTGGAGTAATCGGCGCTCTAGGTTACTCTAAAACTGCTGCACGTTATGACGCGATGACCACAGCATGTGTAATGGTAAACCAAGCTGTTGAGCATGGGATCTTGAAACCTGAACAAGTAAAAGAGCTAGGTGAGTTCACAGGTCAAAGCCTTAAAAAAGATTATGAATCTGTTGCATCCAAATTTAAATTCTCTGAAAAGCAATTAGGTAATGCATCTGAAGGTTCTAATTGTAGTCAGTTTATTGTTGGGGTGAATGCCGCAAAATAATGAGTAGGAAGCCCACAGTGTGTGGGCTTTTTTATATTAAAATGCATTTATACCAGTTAGTTCAGCTGATAAGCCCCATAATCGTTCAGCTTGTTCTGAATCAAGCGCATGAGGTTTTACTCCCGCAAAAGTCAATTCTGCACTAGTATTTAACTTAGCTATATCGCAATCTTCACAATATAAGCCTCCAAATAATTTTAATTCGGGTGCTGTAGCGGCCCATAATGTAGTCGCTGCACCTTGTTGACGAGTCTTTAGATTGCTAACTGTAGAGTTTCCTTCTTTATCAATCCAACCCATTGCAAACATTTCTTCATGACTTAAATGACGTTGAAGTGGGGTAGAGATTCTTCCTGGATGAATTGAAAATGCTTGTACATTATAATTTTTACCAAGTTTGTCTAAGTGCACACTAAATAGAGAATTCGCTGTTTTAGCTTGTCCATAAGCTAACCATTTATCATAGCCTTGTTTAAAGTTAATATCATTCCAACGAATGGGAGAAATTTGATGACCTGCTGATGACAATGTAATGACACGTGCCCCCCCATTCAATAGTGGCCACAGTTGGTTAGTCAAGGCAAAGTGACCTAAGTGGTTAATTGCAAATTGAGATTCCCACCGATTCCCTACATAAGCCTCAGCACAAGCCATCACACCAGCATTATTAATAAGAATATCAATATGATTTCCTTGATCTAATATACGTTGAGTGAATTGATAAACACTATCTAGATCTGCTAAGTCTAAAGCCTCAATTTGAATACCAGAAATATCATTTGTAGCAGCTTTCGCTTCTTCAACATTTCGAGAGGCGACAGTAACAATTGCACCTGCATTTACAAGGGCTCGGGTAGTTTCTAATCCAATACCCGAATGTCCACCAGTAATGATGACATTTTTATTTTTTAAATTTATATCAGCCAAAACATCTTGTGCTGAGCTATTTATATCGAATTTTGAGCCTAATGGATATTGAAAGATATATTGTGCATTTTTCATTTGATTTACTTCTATGTTCAATAAGACATAAAGCAGTATGGACAGTAATTATTGGATAAACCATAATCAAAAAGCCAACTTCCTTTTTTAATCGTTCGGAATTTTCTAGATGGATGCTTTATCAAATGTACTATCTTTATTAAAAATTAATAAAAGTAAAGTAACCGGTTTAGATGCGGGTGGGGACTGGGCCATTAGTTTTCCAGCATTTGAGGGAATAAAATTTAATACTATTTTAAAGGGGCATTGCTGGATCAAATCAGAAGATGAACAAAATCCTCTTCTTTTTGAAGAGGGGGATTGTGCTCTGCTTACAAGAGGCGAGCCATTTATAGCAACGAATAATCTTAATTCACCCGCAGTCGATTCTTCTTGTGTTTATGATGGAAAGGGGGGGAAGATTACCGTGTGGAACGGTGGAGGAGATTTTTTTCTAATTAGTATTAGTTTTGATTTTGATGGGGATATTGGAAGTATGCTCACAAAAGCTCTTCCCCCCTTTGTACATCTAAAAAATGCTTCTAATCAAGTATCAGTTCTACAATGGGCGATTCAACAACTTAGTATCGAATTAATGGAAGATACCTTAGGTAATGAACTTATGACTAATCATTTAGCTCAGATTATGCTTTTACAAGTTTTACGATTTTGGTTAGGTCCGGGTCAAGAAAGGTATACTGGATGGTTGGCTGCACTTTCTGATCAACGTCTTGTCCGATCAATGAATGCTATGCATATGAAGCCTGATTATCCATGGAGTGTTGCAGAATTAGGAAATATTGCTGGTATGTCCAGAACCTCTTTCACGGAACATTTTCGTAAAGTAGTGGGTCAATCCCCGATAAACTATTTAATAGATTGGCGAATGCAGCTCGCGGTTGATATGTTAATTCGAAGTGAAAAGAAAATCCTGAATATTGCTTATGAAGTAGGTTATCAGTCAGAAGCTGCATTTAGTACTGCATTTAAACGTATATTTAGCTGTTCACCTACTCAATATCGTACTGCTCGATTAGATACCTCTAAACAGCTATAATAATGCTCGCCAAAAAAAATCTAAGCTAAGCTTGCTCTAAAGGCAGGCTTATTGTATGTGTAAATCTGCTAGGAAATATGAAACGTTATCTAAAGCAAATTGAATCAACCACTTCTAACTGGACAACAGAGCAAGACTGTTTCTTGATAGAAAATAATTCTCTCCCAATTCACGAACTCACAGAACACTTGCCTTTTTCTGAAGAAGAAATAAGAGTGCGTAGATCTGTTTTGGGTTTGATGCGACGTGATAAACAGATGAAAACATATTAATTTTACCAATTGGTATAAAATAATATGAAAGTAAATGTTTCTAATTATCTCTATTCAACCATTCATTTTGTGGATGAGTTATCAAAACCATAATTTTTTTAGGTGTTTTTTAGGCTGTCTTTACATAAGATGCTAATTACTTACAAACCGCACCTATAAGATTACCTTTACTTACACTTCTTTGAGCATAATCAAAGTCATAAAAGATTTTTAGATCAGCACTTTATAACAATAGTACGGAGAGAGGTTAATGCCAAAGTATTTAGCTGTAGCCGAAAAGGTTTATAAAAATATTAAAAAAGATAGCTTATTCACTGATGACATTACTCAGAATCTTAACTGTTTAATTAGTCAGATTCGAAAAGCGATCAAGGGAACTGAGTTTAAGCTCAAGTTCAACTATATAGATTTTGAAGAGAACTTAACCAAACCTTTAAGTGAATGCAAAGTTCAAATTGACTTGAGTGTCATGCCAAAATTTGCAAATGAAGGAGAGTATCTTCTATGGTTAGCTGGTTTTATTGAACGAATTACGGAAGGTGGAAAACCTAAATTGCCACCAATTTCGCAATTTCTTCCACCAGGTTTTAAGATGTCGAAAGATGCATTTCCCGTATCTGTAGCTCCTCAAAAAGAAGAGCATGCAGACATGATTATCAATTATTTTAAATCTGAAGATTTTAGTAAAACCAATAAAACTCCCTCATAAAAAGAATGTAGAAGTGACCGTCCACCACACTTCTATATACTGCTGGTTTAACTTCAGCGACCGCCTTCTGGGGCGGTTTTTTTTGTCTTAATCTCATCCTAACTAACTTTTAATATTGTCTAAATTTAGATTTTAGAAAATATTAAATGTATACAAATGTGCAAATATCTATTGAATTATAATAAATAACAATATCTTAGTGATATTTGTTAATAAAGAAAAATATACGGTTTTCACATAAGCAATGTGTCAAGTAACGCAATTAAACATTTAGCTGTTCATAATCTTTAAAAAAAGGGGAATATAAATAATATGAATGAAAATGCCGAGTTAATTAAATACATAGACGTTGCTGAAAATGTATATGAACGTATTTATGAAAATAACCAAGTTTCAAATAACTTGATTGTTAACCTCAATCGAATTATGGCGGAAATCAAAAAGCAGGCCGAAGTAAAAGACCTGAGGTTAAAATATAAATCGATCGACTTTGAATATTGTTTGAGTCTACCTTTGGCAGATCGAGATATAAAAATTGACCTGAGTTTGATTCCTCACTTTGAACACCGCGATGAGTGTATTTTATGGTTAACAAACTTTATTGGAAAAATTAGTGTGCAAAAAAGGATGATAAGGCAGAAACTAAATTATCATTAAAATGAATTAGATTTTAAATGCATGAACGAACCGTCTTTAGACGGTTTTTTGTGGGTGAAATATATAATATGATTTATCTTAGATTGACATTCCATAATTAGAAAATGACATAGAGCGCTTTAAAATGAAAAAGCTTGTAATGACTTTTGCTGTATTAATTCAACTATCGACCTATAGTGTAGCCAATGATTCCACGGGCTATGTCGGTACGGGTGGGATTCAATATCTCAAAAATTCGCAGATTGCGATGCAAAGCGAAGATCTATTTATTAGTAAAAAACTGATTAAAGTCGATTACCTCTATAAAAACCTAAGCAATAAAGATGTTACTGAAACCATTTTATTTCCACTACCGCGCATTGATAATTTCTTTGAGTCTGATTTTGCCCATACAGAAGAACTTCTAAAAAGTTTTAAGATCGTGGTGGATGGAAAAAATATAAAACCGGAAATGCATGTCAGAACGTTTATTCAAAAAGATGAAAAATCGCCTCTGATTGATGCAACGGATGAGTTTAAGCAATGCGGTTTTAATGAAAAAGATATGCTCAACCCGTGGCTACGTAATAACTATGATTATGAATATTATGTAGATAAGCTAAAGCAATGTAATAAACCACAAATACAGAAAATTTTAGCCAATTTTAAAAAAGATGATGTAATCCCTTGGTCATCTCAAGTGATCTATAGTTGGAAGCAAACCTTTAAAGCCAATAGTTTGACTAAAATTCACCATGAATATAAACCTTTGGTGGGTGGTTCTGTTGCCTTATATCCCGAGGAAGATAGCCGACAATTTTGTATGGATAATCAATTTAAGCAGGGCTTAAAAAAAGCCAGTGCAGAAAATTCACCATTTAGTGCTTTGGGCTATATTTTGACGACGGGTGCAAATTGGGCAAAACCAATTGAAAATTTTAAGTTAACCATTGAGCGTGATAAAGGTGAGCTAGTTTCATTTTGTTGGGATGGGCAAGTCAAAAAAATTAGCCCAACTCAATTTCAAATGATCAAAACCAAGTTTGTACCAAAACGAGACTTAGACATTATTTTTGTGAGAGTGAAATAAGCCACACTCAAATAAAAATGAATAAATGGCTAGCCTAATCACGTTAAGAAATTCCATACTATAAAAGTAGAGGGATTTCTAATGTGGGATGAAACGTGAATTTAAAGAATCTGGAAGCTTTTTATTGGGTTGTGACTTTAAATAGCTTCAATAAAGCTGCAACTAAATTGCAAACCACTCAGCCTGCGGTATCTCAAAAAATCACATCTCTTGAAAATGAATTAGGTTTTAAAGTTTTAGACCGAAGTTTGCGAAAATTTAAACTGACGCACAAAGGTATGACATTATTTAAATATGCCGAAAAATTTATGCGTCTAGAAACAGATTTAGTCGCAGAACTGACCGAAAACCAGCATCTAACTGGCATCATTCGTTTGGGAGTTTCAGAAACCATTGTTTATACATGGTTAGTTGAATATATCGAAAAGGTTCAACAAGAGTTCCCGAAAGTTTCAGTAGAAATTGTGGTAGACCTGACGCCTAACTTACAAGAAGGTGTGCGTACAGGTGATTTGGACATGGCCTTTTTACTTGGACCAACTTTGGCTTTTGAATGTATTGAACAGGCATTGTGTGACTTTGAGCTGAGCTTTTTGGCTTCACCGTCATTTAAGGGCTGTGTGGCTCAAATGTCTTTTAAAACTCTCATGTCTCATACCATTTTAACTTATCCCAAAATTACCTATCCCTATAAAGAATTGAAAGCCAGAATGAAAGAACAAGGAATTGATGAACCACTTTCAATTACCAGTTATTCATTGGCAACTCTGTTGCGTTTAGCTGAGCAGGGCTTAGGCATTGCTGTCGTGCCGACCTTAACCGCTTTAAAAGAAATTACAGATGGTCGACTGGAAATATTAAATACACCGATTCAGTTAAAGACCTTTCATTTCACCTCGATCTACATTCAAGGTAATGACGTTGCCTTGAAAGAAAAATTGACAGAGGTTGCGGTTAAAGTCTCGGAAAGTGCCATGAAAAGCCTCAATGAGAAAATCCAAAAATAAGCGCTGTTATTATTTTTCATAAAATATTTTTTCTTATTTTAAATAGGCTGCTTGCATGCAAAGTCATAAAAGCAGCTTATGAAGTTTGATAAGTAAAACTTATCCTGATTTTTTAATAAATATTAAATGTTTTAAAATCAAATATTTGGTTTTTTATTTTTATGTAAAAAGTCTTATTGTCCGTAGGGATTAGCTATGTTTTTATTTTAGATACAAGATTTGATCACCGATTGTGTTGATTGGGGAACAGGGAATCTTTGTCATTTAAAAGGATTAAAGAATATTGTTTGGGAAAAATGATGTTCTTGGTTCAACTTGCAAATAGCGTTGTTAAGCTCAAATGGATGAGGAACGCATTAATATGTCTTTACTGAAATCTTCTTTTTTATCAGATCGCCAATGGGCCATTGTTGCCTCAATCTTTATGATGGCGACCTCTGCAATGGGGCCCGGATTTTTAACCCAAACTGCTGTATTTACAGTGAAGTTAGGCGCGGCATTTGGCTTTGCCATTTTAGTTTCCATTCTGATTGATTATGTGGTTCAACAAAATATTTGGCGAGTGGTCACACTCACTCAAATGCGTGCATCGGATATTGCCAATAAAGCAATTCCCGGCAGTGGCTACTTACTGGCATTTCTGGTCATTCTAGGTGGTTTTTTCTTTAGTATTGGTAACATTGCAGGTGCGGCTTTAGGTCTAAATGCGCTTTTTGGCCTAGACACAAAGTGGGGCGGTATTTTAAGTGGTGCGTTAGCCATTTTGATTTTTGCCTCAAGAAAAGCAACGCTTGCCATGGATAAAAGCATGATCGTGTTGGGATTGCTTAAAATTCTCCTGATCATTATTGTTGCCGTTATTGTGATGCCTCCTGTGGGACAAGCTGTACATCAGACCTTTGCTCCAGATCAGATTGACTTTGCCATTATTACCACCATTGTGGGGGGTACGGTTGGTGGTTATATCTGTTATGCAGGCGCACACCGTTTACTCGATAAAGGTGCTGTTGGCCCTGAAAATATTGATGAAGTCGCTAAAGCTGCAACCAAGGGCATTATTGTTGTCGGCATCATGCGCTATGTGCTGTTTTTAGCATTCTTAGGTGTAGTGGTGAGTGGTGCAAATATTGATTTAGCCAGCCATGACGCCAATCCGGCAGCTCAAGCATTTCAATATGCAGCGGGCACATTTGGTTTTAAATTATTTGGTTTAATTTTCTGGGCAGCCGGCATTAGTAGCACCATTGGCGCAGCATATACTTCTGTGTCGTTCTTTAACGTGTTTAAAAAGAACTTAACACCAAAGCAAAACAACTATACGACCATTACCTTTATCGCATTGGCTTTATTGCTCTATGTATTATTGGGCGCAACTCCAGCAGGTCTACTCATTTTTGTGGGTGGTTTTAACGGTTTAGTGTTGCCAATTGGCCTTACAATTTTTGTGTATGTTGCTGCGTGTCGTAAAGATTTAATGGGTAATTATAACTATCCAAAATGGTTACTTATTTTGGGTGGATTAACATGTCTGTTGACGTGGTGGATGGGCTATATGTCGTTTACGACAGTGTTTAACTATTTGACTAAGCTTTAAGCCAGACTTTGTTAAGTAATAAAGGAATAATGCCATGTTTGTAGATTTAAATAGTGATTTGGGTGAGAGCTTTGGCTCATGGAAAATGGGCAATGATGACCAGATTTTACCCGTCGTGACCAGTGCCAATATTGCTTGTGGCTTCCATGCAGGTGATCCGCTCGGCATTTTAAAAACAGTTCGTAAAGCAGTTGAGCTTGGTGTGACCGTGGGTGCTCACGTGTCTTACCCAGACCTTGTTGGTTTTGGCCGCCGTAATATGGATTTGTCACGTGACGAACTGATTGCCGATGTGCTTTACCAAATTTCTGCACTCGATGGTTTGGCAAAAGTGGCAGGCTCAAAAGTGCAATACGTTAAACCGCATGGCGCGCTCTACAACACCATTACACATGACCAAACTCAGGCAGCCGCAGTGATTGACGCGATTAAAATGTATAACCCTGAACTGGTGCTAGTGGCTTTGGCTGGATCAAACTTAGTGGAACAAGCACGCGCGGCTGGTTTAAAAGTTGTGTCCGAGGCTTTTGCTGACCGTGCGTATAACAGTGATGGTTCATTGGTATCTCGACGTTTAGAAGGTGCGGTTTTACATGACTCGGCATTTGTTGCCAGTCGTGTGGTTTCAATGCTTAAAAATGGTGGAGTTGAGTCAATTGACGGTGTATTTACCCCAATTCAAGCCGATACCATTTGCCTACATGGCGACACTGACGGTGCGCTTGAGATGTCGGCAGCCATTAAAGCTGAGCTTGTAAAAAACAATATTGAAATTCGCCCATTTGTAAACAAAGCATAAGGATGAGCACCATGTATAAGGATATTAAAGTCGACCCAGCTCAGCTTGAAGCCGCTTTAGATGCGCGTTTAAAAATCCGTGCAGGGTTTGATAAACCAACAGCAGGCATGGCTGCGGGTATGACACAGGTCAACATGATTTCGGTGCCAAAAGAGTGGGCTTACGATTTCCTTCTTTACGCACATCGTAACCCGCAAAGCTGCCCAGTGCTTGATGTGCTCGAAGAAGGCATCTATGCAACAAAGCTTGCTGCAGACTCAGACATCCGCACCGATTTCCCACGTTATCGCGTTTGGAAAGATGGAGAAATGGTTAATGAAGTGACCGATGCAAGCGAGATTTATAATGCCCATCCTGATTTGGTGACTTTCTTAATTGGTTGTAGTTTTTCGTTTGAAACAGCTTTGCAAGAAGCGGGTATTGAAGTTCGCCATATTCATGATGACACCAATGTACCGATGTATCTGAGCAATATTCAGTGCCAGCCAGCAGGGCGTATTTCTGGAAATATGGTGGTTTCAATGCGACCGATTCCATCTCATCAAATTAGTGAAGCAGTAAAAATTACCGCGCGTATGCCAAGTGTTCATGGTGCACCTGTGCATATCGGGCACCCTGAAAGCTTAGGGATTTTGGACGTAAACAAGCCTGATTTTGGTGATGCTTCTCGTATTGAAGCGGGTGAAATTCCAGTGTTTTGGGCATGTGGGGTAACACCGCAAGCGGCAGTCATGAACTCGAAAATTCCTTTTGCCATTAGTCATGCACCGGGTCATATGTTTATTACCGACATTCCTGACCGTGCTTGGATTGGCTAATTGGACTAAAGAAGAATTAAAAGGATAAGCAAATGCGTTTTTTATCGGTAAACGCCGATTGTTTTCTGATTGAGCTCGCGAGCCTAGAAGAAACTTTGGCGTTGTACAATAAATTGCAAAATACGCAATTGAATGGAATTAAAGACTTAGTCCCCGCTGCAAAAACAATTTTGGTTTTTTTTAACGAGATCGAAACCAATTTTAAAACGCTGGTTGCTTCAATTCAGAGCCTCAAAGTTGATTCTGGATTTGAGCGTAGCGGCCAAGAAGTGATTGTACCGATTCGTTACGATGGCGAAGACCTTGCTCAAGTTGCAGAGTTGCAAGGTTTGTCTGTGGCAGATGTGATTAGAAAACATCACCAAAGCGTGTGGAATGTCGCTTTTATTGGTTTTGCGCCGGGCTTTGCTTATATGAGCAGTCCCGATCGGCCTTTTACCGATATTCCACGCTTAACAGTTCCGCGTAAAAAAATACCGTCAGGCTCTTTGGGTTTAGCTGGAAAATACTCTGGAATTTACCCAAAAGACAGTCCGGGTGGCTGGCAGCTTATTGGTACAACATCTGAAAAAATGTGGGATTTAGAGCGTACAAATCCAGCACTACTTTTACCAGGCATGACCGTACATTTTGAGGATGTTTCGCATAGTCCAATAACCGTAAATGTACCGCAGCAAATTACTCGTACGGTTGAGCCGAAACAATCTACGCCACTGTTTACGATCACTGCGCCGAGTCTACAGATGCTCATCCAAGATGAAGGGCGCTTAAACCAGACCAATATTGGCGTTGGCGTTGCAGGTGCAATGGATGTGTCTGCCATGCATAGTGCTAACCGAATTGTGGGTAATCCAACCGACACACCCGTAATTGAAGTTTTAAACGGTGGCTTAAAAGCCAAAATGCAGCATGCAGCCGTGATTGCGGTTGCAGGTGCAATCTCAACCATTCGTGTGAAATTTACCGATGGACAAACCGCAGACTTTGAAAGCTATCAGCCGATTGATTTGGATGAAGGCGATGAATTTCAAATTCAGCCACCAACAGTAGGGCTTCGAAACTATTTGGCAGTTCGTGGTGGCATAGATGTTGAACCAGTGCTGAATAGTGCCTCGTTTGACAGCTTGGCGGTGTTAGGTCCAGAGCCTTTAAAGCTTGGAGATACGATTCATCTAGGACAAGTGAAGGCAGCCAACATTAGTGTAAATGAAGTGGGCAAGTTCGATTTGCCAAAAGCTGGCGAGTTGGTTGAGCTAGATATTGTGATGGGACCACGCACAGACTGGTTCGAACAAGACAGTATTGAACTGCTGTGCCAGCAAGAATGGCTCGTGACCAATGAAAGCAACCGTGTCGGACTCAGACTTTCAGGGGAGCAGCCTTTAACTCGCAAAATTACCCATGAACTAGAAAGTGAAGGCACATGCATTGGTGCTTTACAGATTCCACCGAGCGGCCAACCAGTTTTGTTTATGAATGATCACCCTTTAACGGGTGGATATCCAGTCATTGGCGCTGTTGCTAAACACCATTGGGATTTAGTAGCGCAGATACCAGCAGGTTGCCACATCAAATTTAAAAAAATTGCCGAATTTACAGATTTTGAGAATGAATGATGAATACAGAAAAATTATTGATTGCTAACCGTGGTGAAATTGCCGTTCGTATTATTCATGCTTGCCGTGACATGGGAATTGCATCGGTCGCGTTATATGCAGATGACGACATTGGCAGCATGCATGTCGAACTTGCAGATGAAGCATGGGGCTTGGCTGGCGCTACCGCGAGCGAAACCTATTTAAATATTCCTGCCATTATTGAAATTGCAAAAAAATCGAAAGCGACTATGGTTCATCCGGGTTATGGCTTTTTGTCTGAACGTGCCGAATTTGCCCAAGCCGTGATTGATGCAGGCTTAAAATGGGTAGGGCCATCCCCAAGTGCCATTGAAAAACTAGGCGATAAAATCGAAGCACGTAAAATTGCTGCTTCTGTCGGTGCGCCGTTAGTTCAAGGTACACAAGACCCACTCAACAATGGCGATGAAGCTTTAGAGTTTGCTAAACAATTTGGTTTACCTATTGCCATTAAAGCCGCATTTGGTGGCGGTGGCCGTGGTTTAAAAGTTGCGTGGAAACTCGAAGAAGTGAAAGAGCTTTATGAGTCGGCAGTCCGAGAGGCAAAAGCTGCCTTTGGCCGTGGTGAATGTTTTGTCGAGCAATATTTAGATAAGCCGCGTCATGTCGAAGCACAAGTGATTGCCGACCAACACGGCAACATTGTCGTGCTTGGTACACGTGATTGCTCGTTGCAACGCCGTAACCAAAAGTTAGTTGAAGAAGCACCAGCACCATTTATTAGCGAAGAGATTTACCAACAAATATTAACTTCGGCAAAAGACATTTGTCAGGCAGCAAACTATGTGGGGGCGGGAACAGTTGAGTACTTACTGAGTCGTGATGGCAAGCTTTCATTCTTAGAAGTAAACACCCGTTTGCAAGTTGAGCACCCAGTGACCGAAGAAACTTCTAAAGTCGATTTAGTAGTTGAGCAAATTCGCGTGGCACAGGGCCATGAACTTTCTATTAAAGAAACACCAAAAGCCCAAGGCCACGCCATTGAGATTCGAATTAATGCCGAAGACCCAGCACGTGGTTTCATTCCAGCCTTTGGTGTGTTGAGTTTGTTTGAAGCGCCGTTTGGTAACGGTGTACGAGTTGATACAGGTGTTCGCACTGGTTCATTAGTATCGAGTCATTTTGATTCGCTCATGGCAAAACTGATTGTGACTGGTCCAACCCGTGAAGTTGCAATTGCTCGCGCTAAACGTGCTTTAAAACAATTTAAAATTGAAGGTGTGGCATCAGTTCTAGATTTTCACCGTGCGGTATTAAACGAACCTGACTTTACAGATGAGTTTAATGTACATACGCGTTGGATTGAAAATGACTTTAAACAAGAGTTAAAGCCGACCAAACGTGGTATTCCAAACCATCAACAACCGATGTTGCTCAGCTACATTGAAATTGATGGCAAGTTACACCGCTTAGGTCTACCAGCGGGCATGTTTGCACAAGGGCCAGCAACCGCAGTTCAAGTGCAGACTAACGAGCCAGAAGTAAGTGCCGAGCATTTACTTGCCCCAATTAATGGTGTGATTAGTGCTTGGAAAGTCGAAAATGGTGAGCAAGTGTCAGAAGGGCAAGTGGTTGCGATTATGGAAGCCATGAAAATGGAAGTGCAGGTGCTTGCCCACCGTAGTGGAGCTATTCAGATTAGCGCAGAGAAAGGCGCGACCTGCCATGCAGAAACCGTCATTGGAAGCATTAATTAAGTTTAAATAAATGATTTCACCTGACTAGATTTTAATTTAGTCAGGTCAGTCGGAATATATTTTTATCGATCAAGTAAATTAGCCATTTTTCGCAATTGTTGTTAACCATTTTCAACTTGAAAGCTTGTGCTGGTTATGAGATATTTATCACAGTTTAGTGATATCAAAATTAATCACTGTATAAAAGCTCGCGTATGCGAGCTTTAATTTTTAGCCCAGTTTAAGCACTTCTCACTTAATGAGCTGGCAACATAAAAAAATTTGAGAATTTGGCATCCACTCAAAGGCGAATTGAAGAAAGCGAATGAAAATTCTACCTTCATCTGAATATGATCAAATTCTAAAATACAGTGTCTATTGGCTCGTCATATCGATTGTGATTGGGGTTGTAGCGGGGCTGGCATCGACTTTAATTTTTGTCGCTTTTGATATCTCTAATAAAGTAAGAAGCCTGCATCACTGGCTGATTTATTTCTTACCCTTTGTCGGTTTTGGCATTGGTTATCTCATTAAAAAATATGGATCACCCATTGAACGGGGAACCCATTTACTGATTGATGAAATTCATCAACCTAAGTCGTTTATTCCGAAACGAATGAGCCCCATCATTTTTATCACTTCAATTTTAACGCAGTTGTTTGGTGGTTCGGCAGGGCGTGAGGCGCCAGCCGTTCAGCTTTCAGGTGCTTTAATTGATCATTTGAGCCATATTTTAAAAATCTCGGAAGATAACCGAAAAATTTGTTTAATCGCCAGTATTGGTGCGGGCTTTGCAGGGGTGTTTGGCTTGCCTCTGGCGGGTGCAATCTATGGTTTAGAAATTACCGCTTTAGGTAACTTGCGATACTCAGCTATTTTTCCATGTTTTGTGTCGGCTCTCATTGCTTCGACCATCCCTGAGCTATTCGATATTGTTCATCCACATATTTTTTATGTGATTAGTGAGTTTCCTGCCATTCATTTTGGTACGCTCATGAACTTAATTGTGGCAGGTCTGATCTTTGGTTTGGTCGCACGTTTCTTTATTGCGTCCATTCATTTTGCGAGTGACGTCTTTTATAAATACATTCGTTATTTGCCCTTAAGAACGATGGCAGGCGGCATTGTCATTATGCTACTTACTTTGTTCACCGCACATCAGCAATACAATGGTTTGGGTACAGATAAAATTATTTCATCTTTTTATGTACCGATTGAGTTTTATGACTTCTTTAATAAGACCGTTTTTACTGCCATTACTCTAGGTTCAGGCTTTAAAGGGGGTGAAATTACACCGTTGTTCTATGTGGGGGCGACATTAGGTAATGCTTTAGGGGCGGTTTTAAATCTGCCTATTTCATTGCTTGCAGGGTTAGGCTTGGTGAGTCTGTTTTCAGGGGCGAGTAAGGCGCCATTAACGTCTATTATTTTAGCTGTTGAGCTATTTGGAATGAATGTTGCCACTTATGCCATCATTACTTGTTTGTTGGCAGCGCTATTTTCTGGAAATTGTGGGTTGTATCGCCGTAAAAAGTTGATGGATTAGAGAAGTTTATTAGGTGGGTTACTTGATTCTTGCTTCGTTAGTTCTAGTTAAAATTAATTTGAAGATTACAGCTGAAAATAATCTCAAAAAAAGATTAAAGTACTTTTTAATATTAAGTATAAAAAAATAAGGTTGAGTATATTTAGTTATATACAAGATTGATTATTTAAATATCCTTAATGGTAACAAATAACAGCTCAATATATTACACTGGGATAAATTCTTGGGTGGAGCTTATTTATGCAGGCATTATTACTAATATTCGGATATTTTTTTGTTTGGTGTATTTATATTCTAGCTTTGTTATTGCCTTACTATGTTGCTTATTCAATCATAGAACCTCATAGTTTTATGGGGACAGTAGGTGTTTTTCTTTTAGGCTCAGTTATTGCTCCTTTAATTGTTATGGCAGCTATAACAGTTCTAGGAACAATTGGTCTAAGTTTTGATGCGTTAAAGAATAAATTTTCAAAATCGAATTCCTATGAGAAAAATTTAAAAACTGTTTATACAGAACCTGAAAAAAGAAAAGGTAAATCACTTATTTATTTTTTAATTTTAATTATTTTTGTATGTGTAGGAATTATAATTTATTTATTGAATTCTCCCAACAGCTATGTTGAGCAACCAGCCTACAGTGAAACTGATAGCGTATATCAAGATGAGAATAAATTTAATAATCCTATAAATAATATTGATTATCAAGCTGAGAGTAGTGCTTCCTATACGAAGGATATTGATATTTCATCTCAAGAAGAGCAACCTAAAGTATTAGAGGAGGAGTTAAATGAAAGTACTTCGACAAATCTTAGCTCACCTAATTTAACAACTTTAGGACCTTCACACTTAAAATTAGATATCCATTTCATTGATGAAAAAGGAACCTCTTTTAATATGGATTTTAAAAATGCTAATAGACCTGAATTAAATACTTCTGGAACTTGTACTTATACTAAAAATCCCTTAGAAGGCGAAACTAGATACTCCAAGCTTATAGATAAGGAGTTGTCAGTATATGCTTTATATGAGTGTGATAGTGGGAGAACAATAGAGGTTTCTAAGTTTAATGAATTAGATCAAGATCACTTAATAATGACTTTAAGCTTAACGAATAATTCCAATAGAGTTTTTTATAGTGGTGAAATGGTTGAACCATAAAAATTTAATTTTATATAGTCAAAAAACTTTATAAAACATTTATCTAAAATTAATAGGATTAGGGTAAGTTAAATTTTCGTGATGATTGACTTACCTATTTTTTATTTCCCCAACCGCTCGAACTTAATACAAACTATATTTTCTACGCTTGACGCCAACAAGAGCGAATACTATCCTTTGCGTGCTGGCCACATTGCCAGTTGGTTTTAGCAGACCATCAGCCAAAGTACACGAAAAAGTAGTAACTTTTTTGTGGAAATCCCTGCGTGCCCCCTCTGCGGCGGAACGGGAGGGGGACACCTTCGGGTGTGCTGGATTCTTTGGCTCCAGTCTGCTAACCCTCTTTCGTTTCGCCACCATTATTTAGCAGTAATGCGGTGAAACTTCTTTTATAGCCAAAGGAGTTCGCTATGCGTACTAATTCTTCTCAATTTTTGGTCTTTGCCAAACTCTCTCTAGCCATACGGCCCAATTGGTCTTTAAAACGCTTTAACTGTTTGTAGGTTTTCTACGACCTTAAATCGTTACGACTAAAAAATCATAGCAACAATAAAACCGAGATAGGCGAGCACATCTTTAGTGCCGCTTTTGCATGCCTGTTTTTAGCACTCATTTTAAGAGTGACGGCATTTCTATCTCTTTTAGATACAACAAAAAATTATTTTAAGCGGTATACATGAAAAATTTAGAATCTTCATTTAGAGCACTGCGCGTGCTTCACGTAGCAAAAGATTTATTTAATCAAGATGGCTTTAATAAAGTCGGTGTCGACCGAATTATTGCAGAAGCCAAAATTCCCAAGGCTACTTTCTATAACGACTTTCACTCAAAAGCACGACTCATCGAGATGTGTCTCACTTTCCAAAAAGATGCGCTCAAAGTAAAAGTATTTTCAATTCTCAAATCTTACCGTGAAGAAATGGTGCTTGATAAACTCAAACAGATTTACCTTCTTCATGCCGATTTAAATGGCTTTTATCGTTTACCCTTTAAAGCAATTTTTGAAATTGAAAAACTCTACCCAAAAGCCTATAGCGTGGTGATTGAATATAGAACTTGGCTCATCAACGAAATTTATAAACTGCTTTTAACCGTCAAAACTACTGCTTCAATGAAAGATGCCCACATGTTTTTGTTTGTGATTGATGGGGCAATGGTGCAGCTTTTAAGTAAAAACAGTGTAGATGAGCGAGACAAGCTACTCGAGTATTTTTTAATAATGCTGTCTTAGCGATAAATTCAAACACATTCTAAAAGGAAAAAAGCCCGTAACTGGGCTTTTTTATTTATTCGAGTTCAAGTTGATCGTCATCTTTAGTGACTTTGATCTTCATCTTTCTATATTTACGTTTGTTTGGATCTAAAGCAGAGTTTGAGACTTCATCAGCAAATTTTGGATTTTGCATGAGTTTTGCATAGGCTCTGTAACCTATGCGAATTCGGGTAGGCGGACAATCTGTTCTTTTGGAATAATATTCAATAAGTGAATTTAATTCCTTTAACAAACTCTGATGTTCCATTGTATTGATTATTTTCTATTAATTAGTAAGTTATTTTTAGCATACTAAACTTTAGAAAATTTCTAAAGATCTAGTTGATATACATTACCTCTATTAAATGTGATTTGAATTGCATTGGTTTTATAAATGGTGATTTGTTTTGCTTTTTATCTTGGGTTTTTGATTTCTTTTTAATCAAATAGTCATAATTAAGGGTTAAATTAATTTTAGAAAAAGAAAATAGATAGAAGATTGCCACGAACAAGAACTATTTAAGCAATTTTCTCAAACTGTAGTATTAAGCTGACTTTAACGAGTCAGCTTTTGTTTTTGTGGTTAGGTCCTCGAATTTCCTATTTGTAGAAATTGATGCAGCAGTTCATCCATACATCTACTTAAAAATAAAAGCCCAATAATGGGCTTTTCATTTGATATATCTTGATTAAAACTTAAGTTTTTTAAGCCCACGACTTACGCCATTTTGTAGGGCTGCTTTAATAATTGGGCCAATAAAAGGAAGGCGACCTTTAAAGCTAATGGTGTATTCCAAACGAGTACGGTTATTTCCCAAGTCAGTAAACTTCATGATACCACGGTGACCCTTAATTGGACTAATACCGCTCGTGATCGCGTACTCAATAAGTTCATTTTCTTTGTAGACTAAATTTGTTTCTACAAATGAAGGGGTCAGTGGAATAGACATTTTACGAGCAGAGCCAACACCATTACGGGCGTCTTTTCCGTTGCTAATACGAGTCACTTTAGCAGGAGCGAAAAGTTTGCTTAAGTTTTCGTGCTCACTTAAGGTTGCAAAGACCTTGTCTACGGGTGCATCAAATTCTTGTACGATGTTGATTATTTGAGTTTTTAACATCTTATTCCCTCTATAAATTATTTTGACATGGATGATTGTCAGAATTTGGATATTATCACGCTTTGGATAATGGGGGAATTCTTCTTCGTCGGAGTTATCTTAAGTCCGAAAAAAGCATTGTGAAAAATCTACAATGCTTTTTGGTCTTTTCTTAATTTTTTAAAAAAGGGCTGAATCACAGACCAGTTCGTTGAAACCCAGCAAATAAAGGAACCCGCCGTCACCATTGCTGTTCCTTGCCAAAAGCTCATCGATAATTGAGTTTGTAAAACAAACATAGCCAAAATAGACGAGATAATCGGGGTGAAATAAGAGGCCACCACAAGTATGGTAATGTTTCCATGAATGATGCCAATGTTCCAAGCAGCATAACCAAAACCCATGGCAGCAGATGCCACTAAAAGGGTGAGGAGAGCTGGAATATCCATTGATGGAATAGCAAATTGCCCCGAGACAAGCAGCTTGAGCCAGAGAGTGAGCGCGACACCAACAAAGAAAATGGAAATTGGATTTTGCCCATTACTCATTTTTTTAGTGATTACACAGTAAAAAGCCCAGATGATGGCACCTGTAAATGCCAAAATATAGCTCAGTGGGTTGCTATGAAAATTATCGACAATACTATTTAGACTAAAATCACCGCTTCCAGTTTGAATAAAAATAATGCCAGAAATTGAAATAAGTAAGCCGAGAATAATAAGAAAATTAAACTTTAATTCCTTAAAAATCACGAAAGCCAAAACCGTTAAACTTGGCCACAAATAGTTAACAATACTAATTTCAATTGCTTGTCGCGCTGTCTGAGAGTAAGCAATCGCAAATGAAAAGCACACCTCATATGCGACAAATAGAATTGTGCCAAATATTAAGTATTTTTTAGAGATCTGTTTAAAGTCTGGGACTTTGAAAATGGCAAGCAACAGTAGCGCACTTAAAGAATAAATAAGCGTAACACCTAGCTCAGGTCCAAGGGCGGCACTGACTTGCTTCATCAGACCGACCAGAGATGCCCACATGAGAATGGCGCTTAAACCAATCAATGTTGCTAGATTTTTTGACATAAAATTCAGTAAATAACGGTTAAAAAATGGTAAAAGATTAAGTTGTACTAATGAAAGGAATCAATTTTCAAGCTAAGGAATATAGGACAAATTATATAAAATATAAACAATTAAATTTATTGATTGGTTGAATCTGCTATGTTTATTTAAGCATTCATGTGAGTAAAGAAATTTCGAATAAAACAACATTTTTACGAGGAAAATATGGAAGTCATTAAAACGGTTGGTGTTGTTGGAGCAGGTGTAATAGGTGCAAGTTGGACGGCCTTATTTTTATATAAAGGATTTAAAGTTAAGGTTTACGACCCCTATCCTATAGATGAAGTGGTCTTTAAAAATAGAATATCTGCAAATTTAAATGATTTATTGGCTTTAGATCAGAACGTTGAACGCACCCATACTCAATCCGATGTGCTGCTTCATCTGGAAATTTTTAATCATTTAAAAGATGCAGTTTCAGATGTAGATTTTATTCAAGAAAATGCCCCTGAACGTCTCGATGTAAAACAACAGCTATATCAAGAAATCACAGCATATTGCCCTCAACATACCATTATTGCTTCAAGCTCATCGGGCTTAAAAGTATCTGATTTTCAAAAAGAAGCGCAACATCCTGAACGTATTTTATTAGGTCATCCTTTTAATCCGCCTCATCTCTTACCTTTGGTCGAGATCGTTGGCGGTAATTTGACGGATCCCCAAATTTTGAAACAGGCTTCTGAGTTCTATAAACAGTTGGGCAAGAATCCAATTGTTTTAAATAAAGAAGTAAAAGGGCATGTCGCAAACCGTTTGCAGGCCGCACTGTGGCGAGAAGCTTTTTCATTGGTTGAACAAGGCGTGTGCTCTGCCGAAGATGTTGATGTCGCAATTACCAGTGGACCGGGTTTAAGGTGGGCGCTATTTGGTCCCTACATTAATATGCAGCTTGCCAACCAAAAGGGTTTTAAAGAGGCCATTCATCATTTAGGCCCACCGATGACAGAATGGTGGAATGATATGCACGCATTTCAACATTCAGATGAGACAACAGAGTTGTTGGAAGCACAAACTAATCAACTTTTAACTCAATATAAAGATATCGATTTATACCAAACCAGAGACAAAGGTCTGGTCGATATCTTAAAGCTTAGACAGCAACTTAAACTAGATTAATTCAAATTTTTAAGACAAAGCCAATCATTTTATTGCAGGGATGATTGGCTTTTTTGTTGGGGCAAATAATAAAAACATCCCTAGCTGAAACAATCCTATATTCATTAAATGTTACTGAAATTTCTGTCGCGTTGCATTTGAACTATATGCCTTACGTGAAGAGTAAGAATCGTTGCAAACCGTAAAGAAAGCCTCCTCATAATCAAAGGACATCATAGAAAATAGAGGAATATAAAATGCGCGCTCTTACTTACCACGGTGCAGAAGATGTTCGAGTAGAAACAGTAGCAGACCCTATTATTCAAGAACCAGATGACATTATTTTACGAGTGACTGCCACAGCGATATGTGGCTCTGATTTACATTTATATCGAGGCAAAATCCCTAGAACAGAGCAGGGCGATATCTTTGGGCACGAATTTATGGGCGTGGTTGAAGAAGTCGGCCCAGCCGTCACCACAGTGCAAAAGGGTGATCGAGTGATTGTTCCTTTTGTGATTGCTTGCGGCGAATGTTTCTTTTGCCAACTTGATCTAACCGCTGCCTGCGAAACCACCAATACAGGGCGCGGAGCAATTATTAATAAAAAGCAGATTCCACCAGGTGCGGCTTTATTTGGCTATAGCCTCTTTACGGCGGTGTACCGGGCGGGCAAGCAGAATATGTGCGTGTGCCAAAAGCCAATAAAGGCCCTTTTAAAGTGCCAACTTCACTGTCGGATGAAAAAGTACTTTTCTTGACTGATATTTTACCGACTGCTTGGCAAGCAGTGACTAATGCACAAGTGAAACGTGGCTCAACCGTTGCAATTTATGGTGCAGGACCAGTCGGACTATTAAGTGCTGCTTGTGCCAAGATGCTTGGTGCTGAAAAGATATTTATGGTCGATCACAATGACTATCGATTGAATTATGCAGCGGCAACATACGGTGCTATTCCAGTTAATTTTGACGAAGTAGATGCGGCCGAATTTATTATTCAACATACTGACAATTACCGTGGTGTCGATGCTGTAATTGATGCGATTGGTTTCGAGGCAAAAGGCAGTGTGATTGAGACAGTTCTAACCAATTTAAAGCTTGAAGGTTCAAGTGGAGCTGCACTGCGTCAATGTATTGCCGCGGTTCGCCGTGGTGGAGTAGTCAGCGTACCGGGTGTATATGCAGGCCCAATTCATGGCTTTTTATTTGGCGATGCTTTTGATAAAGGACTGACTTTTAAAATGGGTCAAACCCATGTGCATCAATATTTACCGCAACTCTTGGAATTGATTGAGCGTGGTGAATTATCACCCGAAACGATTATTACCCACCGAATGAAATTAGAAGACGCCGCAGAGGGATATCGCATTTTTAATGAAAGAGAAGAGGACTGCCGTAAGGTGATTCTGCTTCCTTAAACTCTCAATCTTGTAATTCATTCTTAAGCCTCTTAGTGAAAGGGGCTTTTTTTATTTTGATTAGCACCTGTCGCTTAAACCAAAAGAGAGCATCGATATTGATGCTCTCTTTTTTATCTTATGCTTCGGTCAAAAGCTTTAGTACGTTATGACCATGTTCAACAGCTTTTAACTTAATTTCAGACTCTGAATGACCTGATAAAGGCGAAACTTCATAAAGCAAGAATGTGCTGCTTAATTGCATTTGCGTATATTGAATTGAATATTGAACTGCTTTTAAAAAGCTATCAATTAAGTTTTCTCGGTCATTCACCATGTCGGCTTCTTTTTGCCCGACCGTCATACTAATAATGACTTTTTTGTCTTTTAATTTGTCGCCTTCAGAGCCATAAGCAAACTGATAAGTAAAAACTTCATCAAACCATAATTTTAAAATTGCCGGCATATTAAACCAGAACATCGGATATTGCAGAATGATGGTGTCGTGGCGTAACAACGCTTCTTGTTCAGCACTGACATCAATTTTATAGTCCGGATAAAGCTGGAAAATATCTCGGACTTCAAGATCTGGATAGGTTTTAACGAGTTCATTCACAATTGTTTTATTTGCAATTGATTGAGCGTAGTAGGGATGGGCCAAAATAAGTAAAGCCATAATAAAGCCTTGTAGCTATAAAAATCATAGCTACTATAATTTTTATAGTATTAGCGTACAATAACTATCAAAGTTGATAGGTGGCGTCAAAAATGGCAAAAACTGAAAATAAATGTGAAATCAGCATGAATGGGAAAACTTATCCATGTCATATCAGTATGGCTATGGATTTGGTCGGTGGAAAATGGAAAGGCGTTATTTTGTATTATCTCAAAGATGGGCCAAAACGCTTTAATGAAATCAATCAATTAATGCCAACTATCACAGAAATGACCTTAAGCCTTCAACTTAAACAGTTAGAGCAAAGCGGCTTAATATCCAGAACAGTTTATGGTGAAAAAGCACCGATTAAAGTGGTTTATGAAATGACCGAATTGGGCCAGACTTTCAAGCCTGTTTTAGAGTCTTTATCGCTATGGGCACATACGATGATTAGTCAGAAATAAGATTAAAAAATTAACTTTCTTAAAAATGTAAATATTAGCCCCATCCTTTTGCATGGGGCTTTTTTTGGCTCAAAAATTACTCACAAATTTGAGCCAATACGTAATATTGTTAAGCAAAATAGGTGCCATCTTTAAGGTGCTCTAGATGAGTTAATAAGATGAGGGAACTAAAGTTTCATGTAAATAAACCCAATAACATTTTTCACCTTCTACTTTAATGCAGGCTGTAGAGGTACGTAATGTTTCGGTTTCATCAGTTTGCTGATGTTCCTGATATTGCACCCAACAATAATTTTCAAATTCGTATAAAGCTGTACTCTTAAGAATGTCGATTTTTAAAGAAGGTTTGTTCCCGATATTTTGACTAAATAAACTATTCACTTCTGCGAAACCAATGCTATGGCCTTGAACCGTTACCATCTTAAAATTTTGATCAAAGCTCTCTAAAAGCGGGCTCAGACTTTGCTCTGCATTTATTCCTGTAAATACATCTTCTATTAAAACATGTAGGTCAATGACACTTTGAATGGCTTGATCCATTTGGTTAGACATGGGTTTTCTCCTTTAAAACGGGAATGATTGAAAGTAAGCAGAGTAAAGCTGCAATTAAAAAAGTATGTTGATAACGAAGCAGATCGCTTGAGCCAAACATCAAGTTATATATCGAAATGAGAACAACAGTACCGACACTAAATGAAACTTGTCGATTAATATTCCAGAGCACACTTCCTTGTAATAAATCTTGGCCTGAAAAATCAATCAGTGAGCTAATTTGGGCAATGTTGGCACTTAGACCGCCACCCATACCCATCAATAAATAAGCAATTACTAAAAAGCTCAAAGGGCTAGTGTTTGAAATACAAAATAAAAGAAATATGCCAAGGCTATGTAGGGTTATTCCAATAATAAGAAGATACTTTTTTCCTAACCGTTGATAGGGCAGGCTACCACTAATCATGGCTGCGAGTGCCCCAGTTGCATAGAGCAACATGAATAAACCAGTTTGTTTTGCATTAAAGCCAAAGTTAAGTTGTAAATTAAAAATATTGAGTAAATTAACGCCAGTAAAAATACCCGGAACGGCGTAATAGACAATAAATGCATTACGTAAATTTTTATTTTTTAATAACCCAAGATTAAGAACAGGATGGGAAATTTTTTTCGCATGTCGAATGTAAAAAATAAGCATTCCGACTGAAATTAGAAAACTAGTTAGAGCGAATAAGGCGTTATGGTAATCACTATAAAATGAAAAGGAGAGTAATAAACATAACAGGCTTATATTAAAAATAACCAAGCCTTTTATGTCTGGTTTTTCACTCGACACATTCTGTGTTTTTTTAATCCATAACCATGCCAGAGCCGAGGCAAGTAAAGAAAAAGGAAGGTTGGACAAGAATACCCATCGCCAATTCAATGAATCAATAATTACGCCACCAATGGCAGGTGAAAAAGCTGGCGCAATCAGTGCAATTGCCATAATCATAGTAGAAATGCGTTGGCGTTCTTGGTTGGGGAATAATGCATATACGAGAGCTTGCCCGACTGGAATTAATAAGCCTCCAGCTATGCCTTGAATAAATCGCCAAAAAATTAAGCTATAAATCGATTCACTAAAGCCAATAAAGCAGATGCTTATCGAAAATAACAGCATCGAATAACACAATAATTTTTGGTTCCCAAGTTTGCTGGCTGACCATAAACTCATGGGCATAATTAAAATGAGGCCGAGAATATACGCATTTGTTACCCAAGCGACCATGGATTGGCTAACTGAAAATGACGATGCAATATTAGGCAATGCAATTGCAGACATAAAAATGTTGATGCAATCAATAAAGAACCCAAGTAAAAACACTGTCGCTATTTTATATCGATAAGACATACCTACCTCCGTGCAGGCAGGGTAAGATCCAGCTCTTTTATTGTCGATGCAAGCGAAGTAAAATCATTGTTTGATAATTTTAAACAATTGGCTTAATTGTGCAAAAAAACCTCAAGCAAATTACCAGTTTTTTACAAGTCGTTGATTCCGGCTCTTTTACCAAGGCTGCTGAAATTTTAGGCTTAAGCCGATCAATGGTGAGTATTGATATAAAACAATTAGAAAAGCAGCTCAATACAAGCCTATTAATTCGCAACACCCGTAATATTGCTTTAACTGAAATTGGTCAGCATTTTTATGAAGATTTTAAACAAATTCAACTTCAGATTGATGAGGCATTTGAACGAAGCCAACACTTAGGTACAAGCATTACAGGCACTTTACGGTTTTCGTCTACCAATGAGTTTGGCCAACGTTTCATTCTGCCTTTACTTCCTGAGTTTTGTCGGCTTTACCCAGATTTACGTTTACAGTATTCGTTTAATTCATCTCTCGATGATTTAGTGACTGAAAAATTAGATCTGGTTATTCGGCTAGGAAATTTAAAAAACTCATCTCTAAAAACTCGAAAAATCGGAGAATATCCAATTTATCTTGTGGCTACTCCACAGTTTATAAAAGACCATCCTATAGAAAATATATCTGATTTAGCAGATGTTCCTTGGATTGGCCACACCTTATTAAATTGGCAAGATTCACAATATATTTTACAAAACAGTTTAGGGGAGCAATATTCATTACCTTTTATTCGAAGTCAGTATGAATCAAATTCGGTCACTGCAATTCATCAAATGGCTCTTTCATCTTTAGGTGTAGCGATTTGTCCTGCATGGTTAGTTGATGAAGATATTCAACAAAATCGCTTAATTCGATTATTTCCTGATTTTTCGTTACCGCTCCAAACTATTCAATTACTTTATCCTCATACCTCTAATTTACCGGCCAAAACCAGAGCATTTATAGATTATTTAATAACCCGTCTTTCTTTTAGATAAACTGAAAAGTATGTAAGTTGTGGAAGATAAGCAATTTTATATAAATAGACAATTCTGTCTGTTTTTTATAAAATATCGATGATTATGACTCAGTTTTATAATAATGATGTCCCATAAAATATTTCAAATTTTAGATAGTTTAGGTTTGGTTGCACAGAATCGTGTACTTCATGTGCAATTTTCCAACCCCTCATTAAACAATCAGGTCTTCTTACAACGCATTGAAGGCGAGCATACGCTCAACCAAGGCAGCGGTGCTGAGTTACTGTGTCTGTCGACAAACGCCCATATTGCATTAAAACAATTTATTGGCTGTCAGGTTGCTGTCGATCAGGTGACGGACACAGGCCAGTTTTTTAGAACAACAGGTATTATTATCGAAGCGAGCCAAGGCCAAAGCGACGGCTCACTCACCATTTATAACTTAACCTTAAAAGACCCAACTGCACTCTGGCATAAACGTCGCAACAGCCGCGTGTTTATGAATAAAAGCGTGCGCGATATTAGCGAAATTCTATTTAAGGAATGGCAGGGGAAAAGCCCATTATTTGCCTCAAGTCTAACGCTAGATACGGCTGGGTTAACTAAAGACTACGATGTGCGTCCATTTGTGATGCAGTCAAATGAAAGCGATTATGACTTCTTAACCCGTCTGTGGCGTAGTGAAGGCATTAACTGGTTAGTCGATGAATCGCAACTTTTGGTGGCTGATCCGAATGCATCTATTCAGCCACAAGTCTTACGTTTAATTGACGATAACCAAAATTATCAGGCTCTTGAACGCCGTAACTTACACTACCAACGCAGCAGTGCCACAGAGCAGTTCGATACCATTACTCAGGTTAAAGCTGAGCGCCGTTTACAGCCAACGTCTGTTCATGTGCAACGCTGGCAAGCTGATGCCCTACAACAAGAAGAAGGTAGTGGTAGCGTACAAGGTAAGCAGCAGCACAGCGAACACTATGACAATGCGAGCTTAAACCTTGAAGATGCATGGCATGTCAGCCCAGCTTGGATGCAGGACTTAAACGGTGAAGACCAAGCCACAGCTTCAGGTAATAGCCAGATTGAACAGCTTAACCAGCACATTAATGCTTACCATCATCTAAGTTCTAAACAGTTTACCGTTTCAGGTAATGTTCGTGATGCACAGGTCGGTTACTGGTTTGAACTCAATGACCACCCAGAACTCGACCAACACGACAATGCCGATAAAGAATTTTTAATCTTAAGCAAGCACTACTATAACCAGAATAATTTACCGAAAGAATTACAACAGCAACTTGAGCGCTTGTTGCCAAAAGATAGACTCAAGGCAGCCCAACTCGACACGCAAAACCCTGAGCAACGCCATTTTGCTGAGCTGAATGTCGTTCGACGCAACATTAAAGCTGTCCCTGAATATAGCCCGCTAGAACACCGACCAGCCGCTTACCCGCAGCACGCTAAAGTGGTGGGATTAGAAGGCGAAAGCATCCATGTCGACCAGTGGGGACGTATTAAAGTCCGTTTTCTGTTTACCCGAACAGATGACCATAGTCATGACGGTGGAGCAGGCAGTAACGACAATGACACCGACTCAGCTTGGGTCGATGTACTCACCCCGTGGGCAGGTGCGGGTTATGGTGCGCGCTTCTTGCCTCGCGTGGGTGAAATCGTAGTGATCGACTTCTTTGACGGCAATGTTGACCGTCCATTTGTGGTGGGGCGTATTCACGAAGCCGAACGCTACCCAACCCAGTTTGACCAGAAAGGCCAGTTACCCGACACTAAAAAACTCAGTGGTATCCGCTCCGAAGAAGTCGACGGTAAAGGCTTTAACCAACTACGTTTTGATGACACTACGGGACAAATCAGTGCCCAGCTACAAAGTAGCCATGCGGCAAGCCAACTCAACTTGGGTAACTTAAGCCATCCAAAAGATAAGGCAGAAAGTGATGGTCGTGGTGAAGGGTTTGAACTTAGAACAGACCAGTGGGGTGCAGTAAGAGCAGGCAGTGGCTTACTCGTTAGTACCTACAAGCAGGACCAAGCCCAAGGTGTACACCTCGATGCAAATGAGGCCAAACAACAAATCGAAGGTGGCCTTAACAATGCCAAGGCACTCAGTGAGGTTGCTAAAAATCAGCAAACTGATCCATTGGAAGTGCTTGAGAATCTAAAAACTTTCTTGGAACAGATTGAAGAAAAAGATCAAGACAAAGCTGCCGCTTTTAAGCAAGCCTTGATGATATTAACTGCACCTAACAGTATTGCTCTAGCCAGTAATGAAGATATTCACCTCAGCGCAGATGCTCAGTTGAGTCAAATTGCTGGAGACAGCATTAATCTGACCACTCAAAAGAACCTGATTGCGCATGCCCAAAATAAAATTAGCCTTTTTTCGGCTCAAGAAGGAGCGAGATTATATGCAGGCAAAGGTAAAGTCGAGATACAAGCGCAAGGCGATGGAGCAGATTTAATTGCCCGTAAAGCTGTTCAGATTATTTCAACAGAAGACAAAATTGAAATTAGTGCTTCTAAAGAAATCGTTATCACGGCGGGTGGCTCTCAAATCAAGATTAATGGCTCGGGAATTTTCCCTGTTACTGGTGGCAAGTTTGAGGTAAAAGCTGGGCAGCATTTGTTTATGGGGGGGGGGAGTGCGAATTTTAGTTCTTCACTACCGCCTCCGCCAAAACGTGGGCAGGGTGTACTTGAGCTTTTGCATGACTATTCACATGGAGCATTTGTTAAAGGGGCTGGTTATACCGTAACTGATAATTTGGGCAAAGTCGTTAATGGAAAGCTAGACGATAAAGGATTTGCTCGTGTTTCTGGTTTGGCAACAGGTTCAGTGAAGGTTCTGTTTGATCCAGATCCTCGTAATCCTTGGGATGAGGCAAGTGATTTTAAACGCAAGGTAGAGTGGCCAAATCAAAATGATGCAGAAGGCAGCATTGGTGTTGCATCTGGCAGTAAAGGTTTAACTGAAACATTGAAAAATGACTTTAAAAAGTTGAGTCAACTTGCAGACAATGTGAAATCTGTACAGCAGAAGATTGAATCGGTTAAAAAAATTAAAGATCAAGGTGCTCAAGCATTACTACCAATGGCGATTGAACAGGTTTTAGGGGAGAGTGATGGATCTAGGTTAAGTCAATCATTTGTTAGTCAAAATAGCTTTGTGCCTTCAAATCAGCAGAGTAATCCACTCCGAATGTTGACTCAAGCAAGCTCTGACAAAACAGCAATAACAAAAATCCAATCACCTTTTGAAACGTTTGTATAATTTGAGAAGAACATGTCACAAAATTCAGTCGTTGCTCCTTTAAATACTTTTAGTCCCAAAGATTTAACTGCAAAAAAAGCAGCAGTTGATAAATGGTTCAGGGAATATACAGATGGTATTGTTACTGTTGATCGACTAGAGACAATCTGTAGAAGTGTACCTGTCTTAGGTAGTGCCTTTGCTGTTGGCGATATCATTATTGATATCATAAGTATGCTCAATAAAGGTGGTCTTGAGAAAGTTGAGATTTTTGATTGGTTGAATTTGGGAATCGATGTTATTGGATTGGTACCAATGGGACCGGTTGGACCTTCTGTGCGTGGTGCAGCACGGCCAGCATTATTTTATGTAAAGAATGAATCAGAAAAAATTATCAAAGCGCACGCAAAGAAATTAGGTAAAAAAACATTAACTTCTCAAGAAGTAAAAAAAGCTTTAAGTACAGGATTTAAAGACAGCGCAAGTGTATTTTTAACGACCATTATTGCTGAAAATGTAGCGGGTACTTTAGAAAACTTTGCTAAAAAAGGGCAAAGTTTACTTAATCAGGTTCTAAAAGAAGTTGGTAATTGGATTGTCTTATTAACAAAAACTATTGATGACGGCTTTAAGAAATTAGTCAGCGGTTCTTTAAATGGACTTCCAAACCTTAAGCGAGCAGGCCAGCAGTCTTTAGGAGTTATAAAAGGAATATTTGAACTTGATGGAACCCGTATAGTAAACAATGCCAAATATGCTACTGAAAATGTTGCAAAGACTGTAGGTAAAGGGTATGTCAACCTAGCCAATTTAGTAGTCTCTGATGAAGCACGAGCTAAAATTTTAGCTTTAGGCGCAAAAATAAGATCTATAGGACAAGTTGCCCAAGGAAAAGTAAATAGTTTAAGTGACCCTAATACTTTATGGACCATCGGTTGGCTATTTAGCATTATGGGAATGGTTGCTGCAAAACATCGGCAAAAGAAAGCACAGATTAAGGCAAAAGAAACGACAAAGGCCAATGCAACTCATCCATCAAGTGCCACTGACAAATCAACTAAACAAGCTCATGCAGAGAACAATGCCAAACGATGTAAAAATTGTATGGGGGGGACGGGTGGTTCAATTACCTTTGCAATGGGTACAGAGTTCTTTACTCATGTTGATGCACAACTTGGCGGCATAATTGAGGACCACATTAGCCGTACTTATGTTTCAAACCTTTACCAGATGGATGACTCTATTTTTGGAGCACGTTGGGTTACACCATTTACAACAAAAATTTCTCGTAAATTTAAATACAGCCCAAAGAAGAATGATTACAAAGACTATTTAAATGGGCTTGAATACATTGGTTTAGATGGCCGAGCAATCGATCTACCTGACCTAAAGACGGGTCAAAGTATTTACGACCCTATCGAGCAATACACTTATACAGTTTTATCCGATCAGCTTCATTTAATTGTCTACGGTGAAGACGAGAAACGCTATTATGAAAAATACGGTGAGGACTACCGTCTATCCTATATAGAACGTAAAAATGGTTTCAAAGTCGCTTTACGTTATGACCATGTTTCTATCGATAATAAAACAATTTTATCGGACATTTTATTTAAACAGGACGATAATTTGCTGGCTCATTTAGCTTTGCAATTAACTCCACAGGGTTTGGTTTCCGATATTTGGACAATCAAAAATGGTCAGTTAGATCGTGTATTGGCAAGTTATGACTATGATCAACAAGGTGACTTGGTTCAGGCGACAAATGAATTTGCAGCTTCTTATTATTATCAATATACCCATCATTTAATTACACGTTATACAGATCTTACTCATCGGGGGATGAATCTAAAATGGGATGGTATTTTACCTACTTCAAAAGCGATTGAAGAATGGGCAGACAACGCTAGCAGTGCCTCAAAGTTGGAATGGGATAAGAATATCCGAAAAACGACAGTGTTAGATGTTGAAGGGAATAGCACTGAACATTACTACGATATTGATGGTTATACTTACCGTATTGTTTATCCTGATAATTTTGAAGAGTGGTTCTTTAGAGACAATACTAAGAACATCACTTTACATATCGCCAAAGATGGTTCTAAAACTTCTTATACTTATGATGAGCGCGGGAATGTCTTGACTACAACTCAAGATGATGGTGCGACAAGTTATTTTGAATATGATGAAAAAAATCAACTCACTGGTATGGTTGACGCAGAACAAGGGCGCTGGTTTAAGCAATATGATGGTTCTGGAAACCTGATCAAAGAAATTGATCCGCTCAAGCATGAAACTGCTTATGCTTACAATGCCATGGGCTTAGTCACTTCCATTACAGATGCTAAAGGTGGAAGTAAGTCACTCAAATATGATGATCAAGGGAATTTAATTAGTTATACAGATTGTTCAGGTAAAGAGACCAAGTGGCAATACGATGAGCGTGGTCGTGTAATCAGCATTGAAAATGCATTAAAACAAAAAGTTGAGTATTTTTATACTGAACTTAGCTTAGAAAACCGGGAACCTATTATAAAGGGTTTACCTCTGAATGCTTTTGGGCAACTTGAAAAGATTAAACATGCTGATGGCACAGAAGAACACTTCATTCATGATGCTGAAGGGCGTTTACTGGCACATGTAGATCCTAAACAGAACATCACTCGCTATGAATATGATGAGGCGGGTTTAATTCTGTCTCGTACAGATGCTTTAAACCACAAATTAAAATATAAATGGGATCGATTGGGACGTCTAACCCGACTAATTAATGAAAATGGTGCCAGTTACCAATTCTTCTATGATGTCGCAAGTCGACTCGTTAAAGAAATTGACTTTGATGGTAAAGAAACGGTTTACCACTACAACGAAAACTCAGGCCAACTTGCAACCAGTATTGAAGTTGCCTCTGCTTATGGACAAGATCTCAAAGACCGAGCTGCACCAAAAGACCGAATTCAACAATTTATTTTTGACAGTATGGGGCGTTTAGAACAGCGTACTGCGGGTTATGGTCACTATGGTTTAGAACTCGAAGAAAAACAGTCTGAAGAATTTGCCTATGATTATATGGGGCGAATCATTCAAGCCAAAAATACTCAAAGCAATTTACAATGGTTTTATGATGCGGCTGGCAATTTAGTACGGGAACACCAGCAAGATTATAAAATCAATAAAACCGCGGTGTGGAAACACCAATATGATGAAATTAATGATCGAATCAAAACGACTCGTCCAGATGGGCAGATTATTGACTGGTTGACCTATGGGAGCGGTCATGTACAAAGTTTAATCGTAAATGGTCAAGACCTTGTTAGCTTTGAGCGTGATGATTTACACCGAGAAATTGCACGTCACTATGCCAATGGAGTGAGTCAAGAACAGCAATACGACTTGGCAGGTCGTTTGAAAAGCCAAATGATGTTGAGTGAACATGAAAATGGCTATCAAAACCAATATAAGCCGCACAACAATGCATTAGAGCAGACCAGTCAATTGGTACAGCGTCTTTATCAATATGACAAAACAGGTGAGCTAACGGCAATTCGAGATACTCGCCGTGGCAATATTGCTTATAAGTACGATCCTGTAGGTCGTTTACTTGAAGCGAGCAGTAAACTTGGAAAAGAAACGTTTAACTTCGACCCTGCCAGTAACATTATAGATTCGTATCATAGTCAAAAGGCTCAAAGCCATTCACAAAGTGTGCAAGAAAAGGACTATGGTTATAACCGTTTAGTTAATAACGTAGTTAAAGAATATTTAGATCAACAATACCAATATGATGCTTATGGACAACTTGTAAGACAAAAAACGAGTCAAGGTGATTTAAACCTTGAGTGGGATGTCTATGGCCGCATGGTGAAGAGCCATAATAGTCAATACACGGCAGAATATCGCTATGATGCTTTAGGCCGCCGTATTCAAAAGCGGAGTAAGCATCACCATACAGGTCAAGAACAGAACATCATTTATGGATGGGATGGCGATACGCTTGCTTATGAGTCTACCGAGCAGTTGACCAAGCATTACATCTATGAAAAAGACAGTTTTGTGCCAATGCTACAGGCTGTTTATTTAAATCCAATAGAATTACACCAAACTCCAGATTGGTCAGATAGACCTTATAACATACACCGTGACCCGCTTTGGAAAACTGAAAAACAGGGTAAAGAATTTGATGATGTATGGTTCTATCACTGCGACCATTTAGGCACACCGCAAGAAATGACCGACCATACAGGTGCAATTATTTGGAAAGCCGAATATAAAGCTTGGGGCGAGTGTAAAGCAGAGAAAGCCAAGTCGAATTTCTTCGAAAACAGTGAAATTATTTCAAATAATATCCGTTTTCAAGGTCAGTATTTTGATGAAGAGACAGGGTTACATTACAATCGTTATCGTTATTATTTATCTTATTTGGGGCGGTTCATAAGTAAGGATCCATTAGGGCTTTTAGGAGGAGAAAATAAATATTTATATGCTCCAAACCCTTTAAAATGGACAGATCCATTAGGGCTTTTAGTTACCCCAACATATACTAGAGGTGCCAATGGGCGTGTTGAGAGAGTTCAAGCAACAGTATTAAAGAGTGATTTAAATACAGGAACTAGTACAAATGCTAGTTCAATTGCTGAAGCAAGAAGAATGGGAAATTGTAGTAAGGTACAAGCTGGTCATTTACTAGCTAAAAGATTAGGGGGCAGTGGTGGTGTTGGTCATGTATTCCCACAAACTCCTGGGATAAATATGGGAACTTATCGCGTTTATGAAGGAAAAGTGGCAAAAGATGTGGAAGCTAATGGTTCTGCAAAAATAGATATAAGATTTATTTACCCTAATCCAACAAGTAAAATGCCGAGTGGTATAATTTATCAATATGAATCGGGAGGTAAAACGCATGTTCAACCTTTCGCTAATCCAAATCCGTGTAAATAAAGGTAATTATTATGAGCGTAGAAAATGCAAAATTAGTATTAGAAAATTTTATTAATAAAATGAAAGATTGGGAGAAAAAATGGGGGGATGTTTTAGAAAAAAATCCTGATCTTATCTTTAATGAGGCGGGGATGGAAAGCCGTTTAAATGAATTAGTAATGATCCAGAATGAATATTTGTCAGATAAAGCATTATCATTAAAACAAGATAGAAGGATTACTTTAACTTTTGGTATTCCTCCTGAGTATGAACAACTCATATCAAAAGAAAATATTATAAATGAAAAGAAAATTGAGTTTTATACGAAAAATAATGAAGGTAAAGAATGTAGAATTTATACATTAATTTGTGAAAATAGTAATTGGAAAATTGATATTATGAAAATTGATTCATTGGATTGGAAGTCTAGTCGACAAGTATTTTAATAAATAAAATATCTTGATAAAGATATTTATATGAAAAGGGTAGTCTTCATTAAATATTTAATTGGAGAGGTAAGTGACATAATTTACAACGTGACCCATTATAGAAGGTAATGAAAACTGGAAAATATTTTAATATTTTATAATTGTGGGTCACTTTCTGTATGTTTTGTAGGTGTTAATTAAAAATTAGGATGAATTGAGTCATAAATTAATAATAGTGAAATTACAGTTTATTAAACTAACGAAAAGAGTTGATCTACATTAGTCACTACGAGTTTTTTTATCAGAACCGCGAACAAAATCGATTCGATTAAGTTAGGATTAAATAAATATGAAGTATTTTGTTTTAAGTGCGACGCAAAGTAGTTTTTGTCCAATTTTACTTGTGGATGATGCTATTCTATATATGAATAAAGAGCAAGTTAGCCAAAATATCGAATGTGGATCTTTACCATGGTATAGCTATAAAACTAGCAAAAACTGCGATCTACCGATCGAAGGTGTACTTTTTTTAAAAAGTAAAAAAATAGAAATAAGTATTAGAAATATAAATGAAAATATATATGTTGTGGATGAAGTTTTTAAAAATATTTTTGAAAAATATATTGATTTTGATTTTGATTTTGATTTTGATTTTGATTTTGATTTTGATTTTGATTTTGA